>JASGCX010000036.1:0-26749 GCA_030053925.1 Flavobacterium sp. | reverse complement strand
TAAAATTCGTGTCATTCGAGTAATTGCTTATAATTCGTGTAATGATTAAAAAACTTCTCCTCTTAATATTGGTAATTACTGCCGTGTTCAACGCATCGGCACAAAAATTTATTGCCAAGCCTGTACCACAAAGGTTGGTGGTAGATAATGCCAATATTTTATCTTCTTCGGAGCAGGCAACGCTAGAAAAAAAATTGGTGGCATTAGATGATAGTACAAGTAATCAAATTTCAATACTTACCATAAAGTCGCTAAATGGCGAGCCACTAGAAGATGTGGCAAATGCTACTTTTAGAGAATGGGGCATTGGTAATAAAAAAACGAAAAATGGTGTACTGGTTTTAGTTGCTATTGATGATAGAAAAATTCGCATAGAAGTTGGTTATGGCCTAGAAGGTGCAATACCTGATATTACCGCTAATGACATAATAAACAACGATATAAAACCCAACTTTAAGCGAGGCAATTATTTTGATGGCTTAAACGCAGCCGTTGATAATTTAAGTAAAGCGGCAGCCGGTGAATATCGTGTAGCAAGAGAAAAAAAAACTAGCAAAGGCAATGGTGGTGGTACAATTTTAGGTATTATTATCATTGTAATCATCATTATTATTTTGTTAAGTAGAGGTGGTGGTGGCCGAGGCGGCCGTGGTGGTAGCGATTTCTTTACGCCATTTATTATAGGCAGTATGCTTGGCGGCGGCGGTAACAGCCGTGGCGGCTGGAGCGATAGTGGTAGCGGTGGCGGTTTTGGTGGCTTTGGTGGTGGTAGTAGCGGTGGCGGTGGCGCTAGCGGTAGCTGGTAGTTATTTAATTTTCAATCATTTAAACCAAAATAAAACATGAAAAAGATTATCGTAAGTGCAGCTTTATTAATAGCTGTAGCTGTTCAAGCGCAGGTAAGTAAAATACCGATGGGAAAAAAAATTGTGTTAGAAAGCACCGGTAAAACGAGTACCAAGGTTAGTATGATGGGGCAAGAAATGGAAATTCCCATGAACTTAACTATTATATCTGAGTTGTCAGCGAAGTCTTCCGAGTCTGCAACTTTAAAAACTGGTGTCACCTTAAAAAAGCTTTCTGGATCAATCAGTATGATGGGGCAAGAAACTAAGTTTAGTAGTGATGATAAGGACATAGCCAATAGTCCTCAAGCAGCCGATTTATTGAAGAGTCTGAATAAAGAAGAAGATGTTTTACTTGAAGACGGAAAAGTAAAAAGTAAAGTTAGCTTTAGTACTAATGGTGTACCTACAAGTTCCGAATTTGCTATAATGGTATTTCTAACAATTGCAGCAGAAAATGTGAAAGAAGGGTATAAATGGACAGAAGAGTCGAATGTTGATGGTACAAAATCAAATACAATTTATACTGTTACGAAAGTTACCCCTTCAGAAATTGAAATGACAGCATCTACTAGCATTAAAATGGAAAGCACCATTCAACAAATGGGTATGGATATGAAACAAAACTTAACAGGCACCATCACTTCTGTACGTGTTTATGATGCTACAACTGCTATTTTAAAAACCGATGCTTCTAAACAAGAAATGACTGGTACAATGCTATCAAATGGTATGGAAGTACCTGTAACTTTTTCAACAATTACTACCACTACTGTAAAATAACTTAATCAAATATTTTTTGCCATCAACCCAACCGTTGATGGCTTTTTTGGTTTTAATCGCAATTTATTAACGATATTGCCTGTTACCCTTCAAACCAATAACTTTAACTTCTAAAATAGTAATGAATGAAAATTTATGTAACAAGTATTTTATTGCTCGCAGCTACTGCATTATTTGCCAATTGTTCTGGCGGCGATAGTGCTAAAGCAGTAAAAACAAATACGGTTGTAGTAGCAGATGCAGACAATGCTGGCTTGAAATTACCATCTGGTTTTGGTGCTTTAAAAGTAGCAGAAAATGTAGGTAGAGCAAGGCATTTAGCCGTTACGCCACAAGGTAATGTATATGTAAAAAGCAGCCGACTTGTAGATGGTAAAGGTATTCTACAAGTAAAAGTAAATGCTAGTGGTAAAGGCGAAATTGTAAAATCTTTTGGCACATTTACTGGCACAGGTATTACTATTAAAAATGACTATTTATATGCTTGCAGCGATGCACAAGTGTTTCGTTACAAGCTAGATGCAAATAATGAAGTGATTGAGCCTAATGCACCAGAAGTGGTAATTACAGGTTTATTAAATCGACGCCAACACGAGAACAAAACTGTAGCACTAGATGATGCTGGTAATATTTATGTAAACATTGGTGCTTACTCAAATTCTTGTCAAGAAAAAGACAGAACCAATGGCTCCAAAGGCATGATGCCTTGCCCAATTTTAGATTCTGCTGGCGGTATTTGGAAATTTAAAGCTGATAAACTAAACCAAACTTATGGCGATGGTGTGCGCTATGCTACAGGCTTGCGCAATGTGGTTGGTTTACGTTGGAACACCCAAACCAATTCATTGTTTGTAATGCAACATGGCCGTGACCAATTGTACCAAAACTGGCCACAATTTTACGATAGCATTGCTAGTGCCGAGTTACCTTCAGAATGTATGTTTGAAGTAAAACAAGGCTCTAATTGCGGTTGGCCATTTACTTACTACAATCATTTATTGGGTAAACAAATGGTTGCTCCAGAATATGGCGGTGATGGTAAAAAAGTATCTACAGATCCAACTTTTCAGGATCCAGCAGCGGCTTATCCTGGCCACATGGCACCAAACGATATTTTATTTTACACTGGCAATCAATTTCCAGAAACATATAAAAACGGCGCATTCATTGCTTTTCATGGTAGTTGGAACCGTGCCCCTTTGCCACAAAAAGGCTATTTTGTGGTGTTTCAGCCGTTTAAAAATGGCAAGCCAAGTGGTGATTGGGAAATTTTCGCCGATGGTTTTTCGGGTAAAGAAGTCGTAACATCTACACGCAGTGCCGAGCATCGCCCTTGTGGTTTGTCTCAAGGCTCAGATGGTTCGTTATATGTAAGCGACGATTCAAAAGGCACCATCTATCGCATTGTTTATTCGGGTAAATAATGTTTGGTTACCTCTTGTAGATTATTAATTAAGCTTCGTTGCGAGTTTATACTGATGAAGTACCTACTTCAAAGGTTTGTTCGTAACGGCGCTTTTTTTATTTTATTATTGCACTTTAAGCAGTATCAAACAACCAACAATCACACATGAAAAAAGTGTTTTTAATAACTGCCTTTTATGTAACCGCCTTACTTTGTGTAACTGCGCAAGTGAAAAAGCCGCAACCAAAAGTAGTAGCTAATAATCCTGCTGCATCTATACAACGAGGTAAAGCTGTGTACCAAAAAGAATGTTTAAGCTGTCATCAAGCGGATGGTGGTGGCGTACCACGTTTAAATCCGCCTTTATACGAAAGCACCACTATTTCAGGCGATAAAAAGAAAATCATTTCAATTGTATTACGCGGCATGACCGACCGTGTACCCATTGATGGTGAGTATTACAGCAATAATATGGCAGCACATGCAGAGTTATCTAATCAGCAAATTGCCGATGTGCTAACCTTTATTCGTGCTAGTTGGGGCAATAAAGCCAGTGCAGTTACACCTGCAGAAGTTAAAGCAGTTAGGGGCGTAAAAAAGAAATAAATTAAGTTAGTTACTTTGATTGAAATTTTATGCGATGGAAGCAACAATAACATTACACGATGATGATTTTACACTTGAGTTTTTTCATAAACTAAAAGCATTTGTAAAAGGGAAAGAAGTAATAATAAGTGTGAGAGAAGGAGATGAAACGATAAATGCTTTACATGAAGATGCTACAGAATATTTAATGCAATCCAAAGAAAATCATCAGCAATTGCTTGATGCAATAAACCGCATTGAAAATCAATCAGGGCTTGTAAAAGTTAATACAAATGACTTGTTATGAAACTAATTTGTTTCGATGTATTAGCTTTTCAACAATACCAAGAATGGATAACTCTCGACAAAAGAATAGCTATTCGCATTGGTGAACTTATAAAAGATATCCAAAGAAATCCCTTTGAAGGTATTGGTAAACCAGAAGCTTTAAAGCATTTATATAAAGGCTATTGGAGCAGAAGAATTACAGATGAACATCGGTTGGTGTACAATATAGATGAATCTCATATTTATATTGCTCAATGCAAATACCATTACACCAAATAATCACACATTCAGTTAATAATGAAACGAATTTTATTTATAGACAGAGACGGCACTTTAATAAAAGAAAAGCCACCAACCTATCAAATAGATAGCTGGGATAAAGTAGAATTTTACCCGAATGTTTTTCAGTATATGGCTCGCATTGCTAAAGAATTTGAGTACGAGTTAGTAATGGTTACCAATCAGGATGGGCTTGGTACTGCAAGTTTTCCCGAAGATAATTTTTGGCCAATACAGCAGTTTATAACGCAGGCTTTTGAGAATGAAGGCGTTGTATTTTCTAGTGTGTATATTGATAAATCGTTACCAGCAGAAAACTTACCTACACGTAAGCCTGGTACTGCAATGCTTACCCAATATTTCAATACAGAAATTTACAACATGGCTAATAGCTTTGTAATTGGTGATAGAATTACCGATGTACAATTGGCTAAAAACCTTGGCTGTAAAGCCATTTGGATGAATAACGATCCTAACCTTGGTGGTGCCGAAATAAGCAATGCAGTAAAAGATTTACAATCAACTATTGCTCTAGAAGCTATCCATTGGGATGACATTTATAAGTTTTTAAAACTAGGCTTGCGCCACGTAATACATGAGCGTAATACCAACGAAACTAAAATACGTGTAGAACTAAATTTAGATGGTAGTGGCAATGCACACATTGAAACTGGTTTAGGCTTTTTCAACCACATGCTTGACCAAATTGCACGTCATGGTAAAATAGATTTAAACATTGTTACCAAAGGCGATTTACACATTGACGAACACCACACCATAGAAGATACAGGCTTAGCTTTAGGTGAAGCTTTTGCCAAAGCTTTGGCAGATAAACGTGGTATGGAACGTTATGGTTTTGCCTTGCCAATGGATGAAGCAGAAGCCAAAGTGTTGATTGATTTTGGCGGTAGAAATTGGCTGGTGTGGGATGCAGAATTTAAACGTGAAAAAATTGGTGAAATGCCCACAGAAATGTTCTTTCATTTCTTTAAATCGTTTAGCGATGCAGCCAAATGCAACCTAAACATTGAGTGTAAAGGCGATAATGAACATCATAAAATTGAGGCTATTTTCAAAGCCTTTGCCAAAGCCATTAAAATGGCTGTAAAACGTGACCCTTTGAGCAATTATTTGCCAAGTACAAAGGGGGTTTTGTAAATGAATATTTGTATAGTTTCACAACATTATTGATCGCATATTTTAGCCCTTGTGGTGTAGCGAAGGGGGTAGCCAATTAGCAGTAAAAACCTTAGATGCTTTACATCTTGCTAGCTTGGTGCAGTTATCGCAATTTAACGAAATACCTTTCGTTTTTGCAGATAAGAAACTATGCGAGGTAGTAACAGCAATGGGCTATGTTGCTATTAATCTTGAACCCCAGAAAATAGATACATGTTTGAACCACTATAACTTTTTTTGGCACTTACAAATCATCAACCCATATTTGCAGCACAAATGAAACAAATAACTTTAAATATTCAGTGGTGGTGGCATACAAACCTTACAGGGGTATTGTAATGTCATAAGCATTACTGTATTTGAAAAATATATTTTCAAAGAAAGCCCCAGCACAATGTTGGGGTTTTTTCATGTGTGTAATTCGCAAAAATTCGTCTTATAAAATAGTATGAAAAAAATAGTAATAGAAACCAAGGTTAAAAAAATGCTAGCTGATGTGTTTACACCAGTAGGTATTTACTTGCGTGTTCGTGACAAATTTCGTGATACCATTTTGCTAGAAAGTACCGATAACCATGCGGCAGATAATAGCTACAGTTTTATTGGTATTAATGCTATTGCAGGTATAGAAATTACCGATACCAAAAGCATAGAATTCAAATTGCCAGCGCAGCAGCCAGAGCGTATGTTGATTAATAAAATGAACGAAGTGCCAAGTTTACTTTGGGATTTTATGAACCGTTTTGAAATTACCCCATCCGTTGAAGCAGGCAGGGCGGCGGCTTTTGCCCAAGGTTTGTACGGTTACACTACTTACGATGCGGTTCAATTTTTCGATTCTGTAAAACTAACCACACACAATACACAGCACACTGCTATACCCTTAATGCGCTATCGCTTGTATCAGTATGTTATTGCCATCAATCATTTTAAAGATGAACTCTACTTGTGTGAAAACAAAATTGCGGGCTTAGATAGCGATGTTCAAGTGGTAGAAAGCCTTATTAAAAGTAAAGATGTTCCTACGTATTCTTTTGCCGTAAGCGGTGTAGAAACATCAAACATTACCAACGAAGCTTACGTTGAGATGGTGAAAAAAGGTATTCAAAGCTGTTTTAGAGGCAATGTGTTTCAGATTGTATTAAGCCGCCGCTTTCAGCAAAGTTTTACAGGCGATGAGTTTAATGTGTACCGTGCTTTACGCAACATCAATCCTTCGCCTTACCTCTTTTTCTTCGATTATGGCGACTATAAATTAATGGGTTCTTCGCCCGAAAGTCAATTGGTTATTGATAATGGCAAAGCCACCGTACACCCAATTGCAGGCACATTTAAACGTACAGGCAACGATGCTACCGACCATGAAGCAGCAGAGCGTTTACTATTAGATCCAAAAGAAAATGCAGAACACGTAATGTTGGTAGATTTAGCCCGTAACGACCTTAGCCGTGTGTGCAACGATGTGCGTGTAAGTCACTACCGCCAGGTACAATATTATAGCCATGTAATTCACTTGGTAAGCGAGGTAAATGCAACCGTTCGCCCAAATAGCAATCCTTTCGAGTTATTGGCCAAAACCTTTCCTGCAGGCACTTTAAGCGGTGCCCCTAAAATTAAAGCCATGCACTTAATAAACAATTTTGAAACTACTAATCGCAGTTATTACGGTGGTGGTATTGGCTTTATGGGGTTTGATGGCAGTTGCAATCACGCCATTATGATTCGTACATTTTTAAGCAAAAACAACACGCTGTTTTACCAAGCAGGTGCAGGTGTGGTGGCTGCTTCCAATCCAGAAAGCGAGTTGCAAGAAGTGAACAACAAACTCAATGCTTTAAAAGAGGCTGTAATAATGGCATCTAATAGTTTGTAACAACTATTATTAATACACGGTAAATCAAGAAACTTTTTAGCTAATAAAATAAAATATACATCAATAACTTTGTGAACCTTGACACTTACTGAACTTCCCAAACTTCTTTCTCTTGCCAATCTAGCAAAAAAAATGAGCAAGTCATTAGGCTACCAGCATGTTGTGCCTTTGTTTGAAGATGAAATAAGTATAAGGAGAAAAGTAAAGATTACCGTTACTGATATTGGGCCAAAAACAAATGAAATGAGTTCAGGGGTTGCTAATTTTTTTGAATTGCTTAAGGCTTGCCATAAGATAGATGCACACACATCTTTAATGAATGATTACAAAGTTGGGGCATTAAAATATTCAGAGTTAAAAGAAAATGTTGCGAATAGTTTGGTTGAACTTTCAAAAGAGTTCATTTCAAGAAAAGCTGAACTGACTAACAACGAAAAAGAAATTAAAGAACAAGTTTTTACAATGAGTAAGCGTGCAAGAGTGCTTGCAAAAGAGACGATAAAAGAGGTTAGAGAAATGGTAGGACATCTAAAAAGAAACGATTAAAATATTTTTATGGAACCAAATATTCAAGGTATTCTTGATCAAATCAAAAAACAATATCATTTTCAAAATGATAAAGAGTTAATATCCCTATTAGAAGGATTAGCTTCGCAAGAAAGCAAAGGAGTTACCTATTGGGACTATATCGAAACCGACACCTTACTCTCGCTACAGAAGCCCAAAACAAATTATCCTGATGAAGTAATTTTTATTACATATCATCAAATTTGTGAACTGTATTTCAAATTAATGATTCAAGAGATTGAACGGATAAATGATTTTTACGAAATTGATTTAGCTAATAAAAATCACAAAATTCCTTGTAAAAAATTACTAAAAAATTCTGAAGGTAAAATTACTGGAACCATAGAGTTAAATGAATTAGAAACTTGGAATGAGTGTTTGAATAGAGTTATTAGATATTGGCAAAATTTAATAACCAGTTTCGATGTGTTAAAAACTGGTATGAGTACCGCAGAATATGGTGAATTTAGAAAGGTTTTATCTCCTGCAAGTGGTTTTCAGACATATCAATTTAGGAAAATTGAAATAATGCTAACCCCTTTACAAAACTTGACAATCCCAAGTTCAGAAAATAAAGAGGAAATTTATTGGCGAAAAGGGGCAATGAATATCACCGATAATACTCAAGCATCTAAACTATTAATGAACTTTAATGCTAAATATGACAAAGTTTTTTTTGAATTGATAGAAAACTACAAAGGGAAAACACTTTTTGATAGATTTCAGAAAATGAACCCAGAATTGCAAGCATCAGTAAAACCATTGCTTGAAAAAATAGAAAATTCGATTTTACTTTGGAAAATAGCTCACATGAACATGGTATTTCAGCATATTCCAACTAGCGTTGGTGCAACAGGTGGAACTAATTACACCAATTATTTGCCACAACTTAGAGCGCAATCTATTACTGATAACAACAACGAAAAGGAAATATTATTTAATAAAAAGTACCAAGTAATATATTTTCCTGATTTCTGGAAAGACAAAAACCCTAAAGATTATATTGAGTTACTCATTACAAAACTTCCAGAGGAAATTTCAGATGTTGTTGAAAAATTATATTCCCAAGCCAGCCAAAACCAAAAGAAACCTAATTCATAATTCATAATTCATAACTCATAATTTACAATGTCCATTCTTGTTTTTGATAATTACGATTCTTTTACCTACAATTTGGTGCATCTTGTAGAAAAAATTACCCATCAAAAAGTAGATGTTTTTCGTAACGATGAAATTGCTTTAGAAGATGTTAATCAATACGATAAAATCATCCTTTCGCCAGGCCCAGGCATACCAGAAGAAGCAGGTTTACTATTGCCTTTAATTAAGCAATATGCGGCCACAAAGTCTATTTTAGGCGTGTGCTTAGGGCATCAAGCTATTGGCCAAGCATTTGGTGCTAAGCTCACCAATTTATCTTCGGTATATCATGGCGTAGCTACTAAAATACAGGTCAACCATCAACGGTCAACGGTCGACGGTCGACGGTCAACGGTCAACCGTCAACTCTTCAACGGCTTTGACGATGAATTAACAGTTGGTCGCTACCACAGTTGGGTTGTTAGCGATGATAATTTTCCAGAAGAATTAGAAGTTACAGCACGTGACGAGCACAATTTCATCATGGCATTGCAACACAAAACCTACGATGTTCAAGGTGTACAATTTCATCCAGAAAGTGTATTAACACCCGATGGCGAAAAAATTATGAGAAATTGGTTAAATGTCTGAACGAGGATTTAGTAGGATGGTTTTGATTTGTAAGATTTTCACTATTAATGAAATTCTATGGCTGAGTTAAAATACAAAGAATTGACACAAAAAATCATTGGCGCAGCTATGAAAGTGCATAGTACATTAGGTAATGGTTTTCAAGAGGTTATTTATCAAAGAGCATTAGCGTTACAAATGGAGACTGAAAAGGTGCCTTTTGTAAGAGAATGTAACATGCCGATTTATTATTTAGAAACGCATATTAGTGATAGGCGAGTAGATTTTTTTGTAGCCAATAAAATTTGTGTTGAGTTAAAAGCAATTCAAAAAATAGAACCAGTTCATTTTACCCAAACCAGAAATTATTTAGAAGCATTTAATGTAGAAATTGGATTATTGATAAATTTTGGTGCAGTTAGTTTAGAATTCAAAAGATTGGAAAATCCAAAATACAATCCCAATCTTATTAATCACCAACTATTTCACCATTATCCCAAAAATCTATTTAATCCTACCAAATCCACATTCAGACGATTATGAAAAAAATACTACAATACTTATTCGAGCACAAAACACTCTCGTACCAGCAAGCCAAAGATGTATTACTTGGCATTGGTAAAAGCCTATACAACGAGCATGAAGTAACTGCTTTTATGACCGTGTATTTAATGCGAAGCATTACCATACAAGAACTACAAGGCTTTAGAGATGCACTTTTAGAACTTTGCATAAAAGTAGATTTAGGCGACTATAAAGTAATGGATATTGTAGGCACAGGTGGCGATGGCAAAAACACCTTTAACATCTCTACATTAAGTTGTTTTATAGTAGCAGGTGCAGGCCAAAAAGTAGCTAAACATGGCAATTACGGCGCATCATCTATAAGTGGTGCAAGCAATGTAATGGAGCAACTTGGCTACAAACACAAAAACGATATTGCCAAATTGCAGCAAGAAGTAAAAGAGGCAAACATTTGTTTTTTACATGCGCCATTGTTTCATCCGGCATTAAAAGCGGTTGGTACTATTCGCAAAAACTTGGGGGTGCGTACCTTTTTCAATATGCTTGGTCCAATGGTTAATCCTGCCAATCCAAGTTATCAATTGGTAGGTGTGTACAATTTAGAAATGGCCCGCATTTACAATTATTTGTTACAGCAAACAGGCAAACCATTTACGGTTATTCATAGCCTAGATGGTTACGACGAAATTTCGTTAACCAACGATACCAAAGTAATTACCAACCAAGGCGAAAGCATTAAAACGCCACAGCAATTAGGCAAACGCATGGTTATGCAGCAAGATATTTATGGTGGCAATTCAGTTGAAGAAGCCGCTAAAATATTTGAAACCATTATTAAAGGCAATGGTACTTGGGCTCAAAATGCGGTGGTTTTGGCAAATAGTGCGATGGCTTTGTACTGTACAGGTGGTTTTGCTTCGTATGATGATGCGTACAATGCAGCCGTTATTAGCTTAGAAACCAAAGCTGCTTATAGTTGTTTGCAAACATTAATTGCCATGCAGTAGTTGATTGATTTGGTTGCATAGAAGTTTTGCCGAGTGTGTAGAAATGAATTTTGACCGTGTAGAAGTTTTGGCGAGTGTGTAGAAATGAATTTTAACCATGTAGAATCTTTGGCGAGTGTGTAGAAATGAATTTCAACCGTGTATAAATTTTGGCGAGTGTGTAGAAATGAATTTCAACCGTGTAGAAACTTTGGCGAGTGTGTAGAAGCAAATTTTAACTATGTAGAAGCACTAGCGGATATGTAGAAATGAATTTTAACCGTGTAGAAACTTTGGCGGCTGTATAGAAGATGATTTTAACTATGTAGAAGCTTTGGCGAGCATGTAGAAAGTAAAAAATGAATAGTTGGCGCAATCTTGATACACCAAAAAATTGTAATTGAAAACAGAAACAATATAGAACAAGTAGAAAAAGAACACAAAGTATTTATGAATATTCTTGATAAAATAGTGGCCCATAAAAAAGGTGAAGTAGCAGCGGCAAAAGCTAGCAAAAGCATTGCAGAACTAGAACAAATGCCTTTTTTCTCAAAACCTGTATTATCGCTTAAGCAGTTTTTACTAGATGATGCCAAAACAGGCATTATTGCAGAATATAAAAGACAATCGCCATCAAAAGGCATTATTAACGCAACTGCTACCGTAGAAGAAGTTACGGCAGCTTATGCACTTCATGGGGCATCGGGTATTTCTGTATTAACCGATACCCACTTTTTTGGTGGTAGCTTACACGATTTGCTGGCAGCAACCATTAACGAAGTGCCTTTGCTGCGCAAAGATTTTATGATTGATGAGTATCAATTTATAGAAGCCAAAGCGCATGGTGCCGAAGTGGTATTGTTAATTGCAGCTTGTTTATCGGTTAAACAGGTGCAGCATTTTGCCACATTTGCGAAAAATATTGGCTTAGAAGTATTGCTAGAAATACACAACAATCAAGAATTAGAACATATTTGCGATGAGGTAGATTTAGTAGGCGTAAACAACCGCAACTTGAAAAATTTTATTGTAAATATTGATGCCTCAATAGAACTAATTAAAAGCATCCCAACTAGCAAAGTAGCCGTTGCAGAAAGTGGTATAAGCAATACAGATACCATTGTAACCTTACGCCAAGCTGGTTTTAGAGGCTTTTTAATTGGTGAGAATTTTATGAAACAGCCCAAACCATCCATTGCTTTTGCCAATTTTGTAACAGAACTGAAAACAAAATTGCCATGAGAATAAAAGTTTGCGGCATGACCGATATTGATCAGGTAAATCAGTTGAGCGATATGGGAGTTGAGTTTTGCGGCTTTATTTTTTACCCAAAAAGCCCAAGGTATGTGTTTAAGCACATGTCTTCGGTAAGTATAAAAAAAATAAAAAGCAACATAAATAAGGTTGGTGTGTTTGTAAATGCAAGTACCGAAGATATTTTGCAAACAGTGGATGACTGTGGTTTGTACTTAGTGCAATTGCATGGCGATGAAAGCCCTAGGGCATGTGAACGCATATCAGATTATGTATCGGTTATTAAAGCATTTCGATTATCTGACGGTGATAATATTTTATGGAAAATAAAAGATTATCAAGACGTGGTAGACATGTTTTTGTTTGATACCGAAGGCGTAGGTTATGGCGGCACTGGCAAAAAATTTAACTGGGAAGCTTTGATGAATTTGAATATTAACAAGCCTTTTTTTATTAGTGGTGGTATTCAGCTACAAGATGTAGCGGCTTTACAGGCCTTTAGTAAAAATAAAGTAGGCAAAGATTTATTTGCAGTAGATGTTAACAGCAAGTTTGAAATTACACCCGGTTATAAGGATATGGAAAAAGTAAGCAAATTTGTAACGCAATTAAAGCAAGGATAATACGTTATTAAACCAATGAAACAACTATTTTTAATGGTATTTGGTACAATTAGTGTGTTGTTTGTAGATGCACAATCTCAAACAATTTCGGGTACATTATTGCCCAAAAAAGGCGAGTCTGCAACGTACTTACCCAAAGCAACAGAAGCCCAAAAGCCAGGTGCAAGTAAACAAACCGTACAACAAGATAGTACAGCAAAAAAAGCAGTTGCAAATACAGTAATACAAACAGCCAACCAAAAGCCCATAGTAAAAACCATATTGGCAGCAGCCCAACAACCTATAACAACCATGCAGCCACAAACTGTAACTAATAATACGGAAGCAACTAAAAAAACAGAGAACGAGCCCTTAAAATACGAGGAACCACCAACAGGCTTTGCATCATTGGCGGCACCACCAAATAATACAGCACCAGCTAAGTTAGAGCCTTTTGTGTATGGCCCACCACCTGTAGCCAATGCTACAACTGCACCACCAACTAATACTAGCAATAAAAAGGCAAATTTGCGTTCGCCAAATTTTAAAGGCGAGTACAAGCCAGTTTTAAAAAAGCCTATTTTATTAGTGCCAATGTTGCCCGATGATATGGAAGACGGCGTGCCAAAAAAGAAAGAAACAGAACCAACAACTAATGTGGTAGAAAAGCCAAAATCGGTTGAGGATTTGTACCCACCTTTAAATTATACAGTACCTACACCCGCTTCTGCATCTCATTTGCGTTCGCCAAAAATTAAAGGGGCTTATGTTGCAAGCAAAAACAATTCCATTATTTTAATGCCTGTACCACCAGAGCCAACTAATGGCCAGCGGCAAAGTAGTAGCACTTTGGTGTACCAAGAGCCACCTGTACAAACATACAATAATGCCAATGCTGCTAGTAGTACAACCGAGCCATCTGCTGCTTCTCAGCCAAATATTTTTGACGAAAATTATAGAGGCAAACCAACTGTTACTAGCAAAACTATTTATACAAAATACAAAAAAACTGCGCCTAAAACAGCAGCTACAAAGCCTGCAAGTACATTGGTAAAACAACCAGTAAAAAATAATTTCAAGAAGGCGTTTTTAAAACCAGTAAGGCAACCAGTAAATGGTAGTGTCTCATTCAATCATCAACTATTCAAGAGTAAAATAACAACCAGCTTGCAACCAGCAATTTGCTAGGCCAAGCAATATGAAACGCAAAAAAAAATTCGCAGCGATATGATAAGTGAAGCAACATTAGAATTGAAGGAAACAGTGTACCAATCATTTCAAAACCCCAATGCACAAGGTTACTATGGCAAATTTGGTGGTGCCTATATACCAGAAATGCTACATCGTAATGTAGAAGAATTGAAAGCTAAGTACCAAGAAATTATGTACGAAGAAAGCTTTGAGAAAGAGTTTCAGCAATTACTTACCGATTATGTGGGCCGTCCTACACCATTGTTTTACGCAGAAAGGTTAAGCGAAGAATTTAACACCAATATTTACCTAAAACGTGAAGATTTGTGCCACACCGGTGCGCATAAAATAAACAACACCATTGGGCAAATATTATTGGCTCGCCGTTTGGGCAAAACCAGAATTATTGCCGAAACCGGTGCAGGCCAGCATGGTGTAGCTACTGCAACAGTATGTGCTTTAAAAGGTATGCAGTGCATTGTGTACATGGGCGAAAAAGATATTGAGCGCCAAGCACCAAATGTAGCAAGAATGTGTATGTTAGGCGCAACAGTAGTACCTGCAACTAGCGGTAGCAAAACTTTAAAAGACGCTACCAACGAAGCCATTAGAGATTGGATTAACAACCCTAACGATACGCATTATATCATTGGTTCTGTGGTTGGGCCACACCCTTATCCTGATATGGTGGCACGTTTTCAAAGTGTTATTAGCAAAGAAATTAGAGCACAGTTGTTAGAAAAAACGGGTTCAGAATTACCAACACATGTGGTGGCTTGTGTAGGTGGTGGTAGCAATGCTGCCGGCGCATTTTATCATTTTTTAGATGAATTATCTGTACAATTAGTGGCTGTAGAAGCAGCCGGCCATGGTGTAAATAGCGGCATGAGTGCAGCTACATCGCAGCTAGGTAAGCCAGGTGTTTTGCATGGTAGTAAAAGTTTGGTAATGCAAACAGACGATGGCCAGGTGATAGAGCCACATAGCATTTCAGCGGGTTTAGATTATCCAGGTATTGGACCAATGCATGCTAACTTATACAAAAGCGGTAGGGGTACATTTTTAAGCGCTACCGATGATGAAGCCTTGGCAGCAGCATTTCATGTGTCTAAAACCGAAGGTATTATTCCTGCATTAGAAACTGCCCATGCGTTTTCAGCATTACATCAAATGCAGTTAACACCAAAAGACGTTGTTGTAATTTGCTTAAGTGGCCGTGGCGATAAAGATTTGGCTACGTATATGAGCGCAATGTAGCCCACTAAATATCCCAAAAGGAAACTTATAAATTTATGTAACCAGCAGTGGTATAACTATGAAGCTTTAGTTGCGTTGCACACTGCATTTGTTAGGTACTTTAAAGAACTTTTTGAGCGTAGTTAGTGTGCGTTTTTTTGAATAGTATTCTAATTAGTTAATCATCTTATTAAAATTCACCTTTAGGGGCTAGGGGCTTATGAGTAGAATATCAAACGTTTTTAAAAATTCCCCTTCAGGGGCTAGAGGCATCCTTAACGTTTATTGCACAGCAGGTTATCCTAAGTTAGATAGTACTTTGTCTATCATGCAAGCATTGCAAAGCAATGGTGCAAATTTAATAGAACTAGGTATGCCTTACAGCGATCCTTTGGCCGATGGGCCAGTTATTCAAGCAAGCGGTGCTGTTGCTTTAGAAAATGGTATGACGATAGCCGTACTATTTAAGCAGCTACAGAAATTACGCCCAACAATTACAGTGCCTGTTATTTTAATGGGCTATATGAACCCTGTATTGCAATATGGCTTTGAGCAGTTTTGCAAAGATGCTGCGGCAGTAGGCGTTGATGGCTTGATTTTACCAGACTTGCCAGAGTACGAATTTGAAACAGAATACGGTGCCATCATTAAACAAAATGGGCTTGATTTTATTTTTCTAGTAACACCAGAAACAAGTGAAGATAGATTACGCAAGCTAGATAGTTTAAGCACTGGCTTTTTGTATGCAGTGTCTTCATCATCAACCACAGGTAACGAGAAAGACTTTAACGCTGTAGAACAATATTTACAACGATTACAAAGCATGAACTTGCAAAACCCTGTTTTGGTAGGTTTTGGTATTAAAGACAAAGCAACATTTGCAAGTGCTTGTAAATATGCAAATGGTGCCATTATTGGCTCTGCTTACATCAAAGCGTTAGAAGGTAAAGCAGATGTTGCAGCCGCTACAAAAGAATTCTTAAATACAATTGTACCCCAACACTAAAGGGAGTAGCAATAAACATCATTGAATTAAAATGTCTATTGAAAGCAACAGTGTTTCTCAAGCCTCCCCTTCGGGCGGCGGCGGAGGGATAGTCATCATCAAGTACAATGCAGGCAATATTCAAAGTGTGTTGTATGCTTTAGAACGTATTGGGGTTAATGCCACAGTTACAGCCAATCACCAAGAAATTTTAGCCGCAGATAAAGTCATTTTTCCTGGTGTTGGCGAAGCCAATAGTGCCATGAACAGCTTAAAGGAAAGCAACTTGCACCAGTTAATACCTACGCTTACGCAGCCTGTTTTAGGTATTTGTGTGGGTATGCAATTAATGTGTAAATACTCAGAAGAAAATAATACAGATTGCCTTGGTATTTTTGATGAACCTGTAAAATTGTTTAAACCAAGTACCAACGATAATTTAAAAGTACCCAAAATTGGTTGGAATAATATTTACCATTTACAATCGCCATTAATGGCAGACATTCATGAAAATAGCTTTTGTTATTTTGTACACAGCTATTACGTGCCATTAACCAAACATACTATTGCAACTGCAAATTATGTGCAGCCATATAGTGCAGCCATTTGTAAAAACAATTTCTACGGTGTTCAATTTCATGCTGAAAAATCATCGGTGGTAGGCGAAAACATTCTTCGCAATTTCATAAATCTCAAATCATAAATCAGAAATGGTTATAATTCCTGCTATAGATATTATTGATGGTAAGTGTGTGCGTTTAACGCAAGGTGATTATGCGCAAAAAACAATCTACAACCAACAGCCGCTAGAAGTAGCTAAAATGTTTGAAGATGCAGGTTTGCAACGCTTGCATTTAGTAGATTTAGATGGTGCAAAAGCAGGTACTGTTAAAAACTGGAAGGTTTTAGAAACCATTGCATCTAAAACAAAACTTACCATTGATTTTGGTGGTGGCATTAAAACCAATACCGATGTTGACATAGTTTTTAACTCGGGTGCGGCTTTAGTTACTGTTGGTAGCATTGCGGTAAAAGATAAAGCCACATTTGTAAGCTGGTTACATCAATATGGTGCAGATAAATTTTTACTAGGTGCAGACGTGAAAGACGAGAAAATTGCAGTTGGTGGCTGGCTTGAAACAACCGATGTGTGGATTTATGATTTTATTGAAACCTATGTACAGCAAGGCGTTCAGCAGATATTTTGTACCGATGTAAGTAAAGATGGTAAGCTTGAAGGACCTGCAACTGAGCTATACAAAAACATCATTACAAAGTTTCCCAAACTACATTTTATTGCTAGTGGTGGTGTGGCAACCGTGCAAGATTTAGAAGTGTTACAAGAAATTGGTTGTAGCGGTGCGATTGTGGGTAAAGCTATTTATGAGAATAGATTATCAATTTCTGATTTGAAATCTTTTATTTGAGATGATGGCAACCATTACTTAATCAATCTGAAGTGAAAGAACAAAAGTTTAAACACCGAAAATAGTTGACTCCATTTCAAATTATAAATTCCAAATTAGTAATTATAAATGCTTACAAAAAGAATCATTCCATGCCTTGATATACGTGATGGACGTACTGTAAAAGGTGTGAATTTTAAAAATATACGTGATGCTGGCGACCCTGTAGCATTGGGAGCTTTTTATGCTGAACAAGGTGCTGATGAATTGGTGTTTTTGGACATTACTGCTACTAATGAAAAGCGTAAAACATTGAGCGAATTGGTGAGCCGCATTGCTCGTAATATCAACATTCCTTTTACGGTAGGTGGTGGTGTTAGCTCGGTTGAAGATGCGTCTGTATTGTTGAAAAATGGTGCTGATAAAGTAAGCATTAATACGGCTGCTTATAAAAATCCACAGTTGATAAAAGACTTGGCAAGTGAGTTTGGTAGTCAGTTTGTGGTGCTTGCAATAGATACAAAACAAGAAGCAGATGGTGAGTGGTATGTATATTTGAATGGTGGTAGCATAAAAACCGATACTAAATGTATTGATTGGGCTAAGCAAGCAGTGGCTTTAGGTGCGGGCGAAATTTTGCTAACATCTATGAACCACGATGGTACTAAACAAGGTTTTGCGTTAGATATTACCAGCAGATTAAGTGAAGCATTGCCTGTGCCAATTATTGCTAGTGGTGGTGGTGGTACAATGCCTCATTTTGTAGATGTGTTTACAACTGGTAAGGCCGATGCAGCGTTGGCAGCGAGTATTTTTCACTTTAAAGAGGTGGCAATACCAGACTTGAAAGTGTACTTGAAAGAAGAAGGAATCAATGTTAGAATATGATTCAGATAATAATTCTAATAGCTGCTTTGAGTTTGGTGCTTCCTATGTATTTGATTAAAGATATGGAGCGAAGAAAACAAAAGCGACGAAGCAGGTTTTCTAGTGAAAATAGACGAAAGCGTTTTGAAGAACTTGATGGAGATATGGATGAATAAAGAACAAACCGTACAAGTGTGCGACGCAACGATGCTTAATAGCAGTACAAAAATTGGTTACCAAAAGAAAAATAATTCGTGTAGTAGCCACAATTCGTGTAATTAGTGCAATTGCTTTTAATTCGTGCAATTACCTCAATTCGTGTAATTAGTGCAATTGTTTTTAATTCGTGTAGTTACCTCAATTCGTGTAATTGCTTTTAATTCGTGTAATTGGTGCAATTGCTTTTAATTAGTGCAATTACCTCAATTCGTGTAATTAGTGCAATTGTTTTTAATTCGTGTAGTTACCTCAATTCGTGTAATTGCTTTTAATTCGTGCAATTACCTCAATTCGTGTAATTGGTGCAATTGCTTTTAATTAGTGCAATTACCTCAATTCGTGTAATTGGTGTAATTGCCTTTAATTCGTGCAATAGCTTTTAATTCGTGTAATTACCTCAATTCGTGTAATTGGTGTAATTGTTTTTAATTCGTGTAATAGCTTTTAATCCGTGCAATTACCTCAATTCGTGTAATTCGTGTAATAGCTTTTAATCCGTGATTTATATGACAATTGATTTTAAGAAATATGCTGATGGTTTGGTGCCTGCAATAGTTCAGGATGCGGTAACCGATAAGGTGTTGATGCTTGGTTTTATGAATGAAGCCGCTTTGGCAGTAACAGAAAGTACCAAGCATGTAACGTTTTTTAGCCGCAGCAAACAACGCTTGTGGACCAAAGGCGAGCAAAGTGGCCACTTTTTAAATTTGATAAGCATTGCTGTTGATTGCGATAAAGATTCGTTACTGATAAAGGCGAACCCTATTGGGCCAACTTGCCATACAGGCGCAGATACTTGCTGGAACGAAGCGAATGAGCAGAAAGATTTTTTGTTGTACCTAGAGCAAATAATTGAGCAACGCAGTAAGGTTTCGGCCCATGAATCGTACACAGCTAAAATGCTTGGTAAAGGCATTAATAAAGTGGCGCAAAAAGTAGGTGAAGAAGCAGTAGAATTGGTGATAGAAGCGAAAGATGATAACAAGGAATTATTTTTAGGTGAAGCGGCAGATTTAATGTTTCATTATTTACTGTTGTTAAAAGCTAAAGGTTATAAATTGCAAGAGGTTTTAGAGGTTTTACAAAAACGACATAAGAAATAGTTAGTTTAAACTACCACAAAAAAATAAAGAGTTTTTATGAAGAAATTATTGTTTGCATTGCTGTTGCCAGCATCTGTTATTGCACAAAAAAACTACGCTATAGTAGGCACTATTAAAGGCTTAAAAGATAGTACATTGGTGTTTTTACAAACAGCAAAGGGTAGTACATTGGCACAGGATTATGCTAAAAAAGGTACGTTTTCTTTGGCAGGAAAATTAGATGCTGCCGACTTGTATCAACTAAGTTTTATTGGTTACAAAGAAAGTGTAGAACTGTTTATAGACAATGATAGTATTGTGGTAAATGGCGATGCTGCTAACTTGAAAGCCGCTGTTGTTACAGGCTCGCAGTTACATGCAGATTATACCAGTTTTGTAAAAGGCTTCTCGCCTTTGAGCGAAAAGTTGGGTAAACTTATTGACATAATAAATACTGAAAAAGCTGGTAAAAAGCGTGATAGCTTAATTAATGTGTTTAATGAAAGTCGTAATAAATTGATGGTTTATACAGACACTTATTTAAAAACCAAACCCGGTTCTGCGGTAAGTTCGTTTGTACTGTTTCAATTAAACAAAATGTATGGCGATGTAAATGCAGTAGAAGAAAGATACAATAGCCTTTTGCCTTCGGCTAAAAATATTGTATATGCAAAAGATCTTGAACGCATGATAGCTACTGGTAAAATTGGTGCTGTTGGTAGCATGGCAGTTGATTTTACACAAGCAGATACGGCTAACAAACCAGTAAGTTTATCTCAGTTTAAAGGTAAATATGTATTGGTAGATTTTTGGGCTAGCTGGTGCAGACCATGCAGAATGGAAAACCCCAATGTAGTAGCGGCTTACGAAACTTATAAACACAAAAACTTTACCGTTTTAGGTGTTTCGCTAGATCAAGCTAAAGATAATTGGCTAAAAGCTATTGCTGCTGATAAACTAACTTGGACCCACGTAAGCGACTTGCAATTTTGGAACAATGCAGTAGCTAAATTGTATGGCGTTCAAAGTATTCCTGCAAATATGCTGATAGGGCCAGACGGAAAAATTATTGGCAAAGACTTACGAGGTGAAGATTTACAACAAAAACTAAAAGAACTTTTAAAATAACAAAAAGCACCCTTGCATTTTTAAAGGGTGCTTTTTGTTTATTGGTAAAATACATTTTCGTATTCTTTTTCGTTGTAGCCAAGTGCTACTACTTTACCATCGTTTTCAATAAGTGGTCGTTTAATAACACTGGTTTTGCTCATCATTAATTCAATTGCTGCGGCTTCGTTTGTAATTGAATTTTGTAGTGTTTCGTCAAAGCCTTTCCAAGTAGTGCTGCGTTTGTTTACAAGGGTTTCCCAGCCAATCTGTGCCATCCATTCTTTTAGCTTTTTTTCATCAATGCCTTGCTTCTTGTAATCGTGAAATTGAAATTCAATCTCGTTTTTTTTCAGCCAATCTAAGGCTTTTTTAACTGTGCTGCAGTTGCTAATTCCATACAATGTAACCATGCTTATTTTTAGTTTTGGTGTGTTATATTGTTTTTAAGGAGGCTTAAAAATAGCATTTTTACCGTTTAAAAAAATATATTGGCTGCACAACGCTTTCAATTTATTTTTATGCAAAGCAAGTATAATGAACAAATTTTTTTGGGTTTTGTTTGCCGTTGGTTTGTTTATGCAATCAATAGCGCAAACGAACAACAATTTTCCTAATGGTTCAAATAAAAATTTAGGGGTTATTATTGGTAATGTGCTAGATGCACAAACTAATAAGCCAATTGCTTTTGCTACTTTAATGCTTTCACTTAAAGCAGATTCAACCAAAAAAATTACACAGGTTGCTGATAAGAATGGTGGTTTTGAATTTGAGAAATTGGCGTTTGGTTATTACCGCCTTACCATTACTGCTACTGGTTTTGCCAATAATATTTTAGATAGCATCAACATTCGTAGTGAGCGCTATGATTTTAATTTGGGTGATGTAAAA
This sequence comes from Flavobacterium sp., assembly GCA_030053925.1. Lineage (GTDB taxonomy): Bacteria > Bacteroidota > Bacteroidia > Chitinophagales > Chitinophagaceae > Parasediminibacterium. The sequence goes on along the minus strand of JASGCX010000036.1, from coordinate 4,884 downwards.
ATGAAACCCTCGTCATCATCTAATCTCGATGAGATAATTGTGTATTCAGAAAAACCTTTGATAGAAAATACCGATGGTAAAATAACGTACAATGTGGGCGAAAGTGCTTTAAGCAATGGTGCTTCTACATCTGAAATTTTAAAGAACATGCCTTTAATAAGTAACGACCCTAACGGTAAAATACTGTTAAAAGGCAAAGAACCTAAAATTTTAATTGACGATAAACCTACCGATTTAACTGCCGATCAATTAAAAGATTTACTAGAAAGCCTGCCAGGTAGTAGCATAGAAAAAATAGAATTAATGACCAACCCGCCTGCCCAATACGCTACAGAACAAGGTGGTGTAATAAATATTGTAACCAAAAAAGGTAAAATAGGGCTTACGGGTAAAATAACTGTAAGCGCAGGTTCAAGGGGCGAAGGCAGCTTGGCAGCAAACGCAAGTTATCGTAACCAAAAATTCTCTACCAACCACATTCTTGGTATTGCTGGTAGTAAGCTAACTGGTAATAGTTACGCTAAGCGTGAAAATATTTATGCCGATTCTACCAATTATTTCAATACCGAAAGCAATTGGAAAAGCAAAAACTTAAGACCCAATTTACGCTCACAATTCGATTATGAAATTGATAAATACCATCAGTTGAACCTTGTGTACCAAGGCAATCTCAATTTCTTCGATAATATTTCTACCACACAATACACCAATATCAACCGCTTTGTAGTGCCTTATAAAATTAGTACTAGAGAAAATGGTAGCAATGGTACAGGTTACAATCACAACATTACTTTCAACTACACCCACAAAACCAAAAATTCTGCCGAAATTTTGCGCTTTGCTTTAATTGGCGGCTTTGGTAAAAACGATAATGGTAAAGACTATTTTCAACAGTTTTTAAATCCGTTTTATCAGCCCACTGGTGTAGATTCTACGCAGTCTCAATACTACAATTCTTACAACAAAACATTGCAAGCAAGGCTTAGTTACGATAAGCCTTTAGACTCTGGCAAAGTATTTTTAAGTACCGGTGCTACCTATCAAATTGGTAGCAATCACAACACACTTAATACCCAATTTTTCCGTAAGCAGGATAGTAGTTTTGTGCCTAACGATTTGTTGAGCAACAACTTTAAATTCAATCAAAACATCTTTACTGTAAGGCTTGGTTTTACGTACATTGTTACCAAATCGCTTCGCATTATTGCAGGTGCACAAGCCGAAAATACAGCCACCAATTTTAACTTCATTAAAGGCAATTCTAAAGATGTAGGTAACAACTATTGGAATGTTTTGCCCAACATCACCATACGTAAAGAATTTAACCGCACATTCAATACTGCATTGGTTTATAGGGCAAGTATTCGTAGGCCCGATTTGGGGCAACTCAACCCAAATATCGATTACAGCGACCCTTACAATGTTCGTTTTGGCAATCCTTATTTGTCACCTTCTTTGGCCGATAATTTCGATTGGAACCTTAGCTTAATCAAGGGTAAATATTACATCAATACATCGCTTGGTTACAACAATGTAAAGAACGTATTTTACCAAATTCGCACCCTAATAGAAGCGGGCAAAACGCAACTCACTTACCAAAACATAGCCAACCGCGAAGAGTACGAAGCCAGCATTTGGGGTGGCTACACTTTTACCAAAAAACTACGTGTAAATGCAAGTGCAGGCTACACGTTTAATAAATACAGCGAAGCCGAAAAGCAACTGTTTAAATACCAAGATGGTGGCAGCTTTTACACCAGTTGCAACTACAGTTTTACGCCCACCAATTTGCTTACTTTTGAAGGCAGCACACGTTACAATAGCTATGCCGACCCACAAGGGCGAAGCCGCAGTAATGTAACCATGAACCTTGGTGTGCAGCACAAATTTTTCAATAAACGTGTGATTGTCAACTTCAATATTTTCGATCCATTTACCACGCAGCAATACACCACTTACACTTACGGCAGCAATTTTAACATAGAAAATTACAGCAGCACCACCACACGCAATTATCGTTTAGGGGTGAGTTATCAGCTTAGTAAAATCATAAAAAAAAGCACCATTACCAGTAAGCAACGTCAATCTGCTTTAGATAAACTAAAAAAGAAAGCGTAGTTTTTTTGTACCAACAGTTGTAGTATTTTGATGCTTTGGTGCAGCCTGTGCTAAGTTTACGAAGCATCCACAAAGCATGGGCTATAACTGTGTTGAGGTTTGTTTTGAGGCGAAGATTAGAAATTATTGTACCGCAATACTTAAATCAATCGCAATTTATCAGGTGGTGGGTAGTTTGTTGGAATGAAATTTAGCTTAAATGGAATTTCTTGTAAGTCCAAGTCTGTCAATTTTGTATCCATAAAATTATTATCAATGCAATAAGTAATTGTCAATTTTAAGTATCTGCGAATAATCATTAGCGGTAAAAATTCGCCACGAAATTCCATCCATTCCATCAAATCTTTTTTTCCTTTTGAACTATTACAAGTTTTACAAGCAAAAATTAAATTATCACCTTCGTCTTTTCCACCTAGTTTTTGAGCAAGAATATGGTCTAATGCGAGTTTGTCTGTTGATTCGCAGTAGTTACATTTTGTTCCAATGGATAGTTTAATTTTCTCGTCATCAAAAAACGTTCTAATATTCATTGAACCTGTTATAAGCCCTTTGTAGAGTTTCGCTCTAATCATATAGTTGAATCGTCCATAACTAGTTTGATTTTTATTAACAGCAGTATGTGCCATTGCTAAGTTTGCATAAGCCCAAAAAAGATATTCTCGTACTGTTTCTCTACTAGCTTTTGCCATAATATAAATAGGTTACGCACTTGTTAAAACTACGTTTGCGAAACAAAAAAAGCCCGATTAACCAATTGATTCTATATTTTTTGCTATACAAAAGGCTATTTATTAGTTAAACCCAGTTTTGCGAAGCGACAAAAGCCCGATTAGCTAATTGATTATACATTTTTTACCATACAAAAGGCTATTTATTGGTTAAACCCAGTTTTGCAAAGCGACAAAAGCCCGATTAGTTAATTGATTATACATCTTTTACCATACAAAAGGCTATTTATTGGTTAAACCCAGTTTTGCAAAGCGAAAAAAGCCCGATTAGCTAATTGATTATACATTTTTTACCATACAAAAGGCTATTTATTGGTTAAACCCAGTTTTGCAAAGCGACAAAAGCCCGATTAGTTAATTGATTATACATCTTTTACCATACAAAAGGCTATTTATTGGTTAAACCCAGTTTTGCAAAGCGAAAAAAGCCCGATTAGCTAATTGATTATACATTTTTTACCATACAAAAGGCTATTTATTGGTTAAACCCAGTTTTGCAAAGCGACAAAAGCCCGATTATTTAATTTCTACCCTTGTTGGTATGCCTTTAAGCAATTGTGTGTGGCGTACCAACAAGTTTTAAAAGCAAAACCTATTAGTTATTCTTGCTTTTGCGCCTTTGTTTCTGCGGCAGATTGGGTAATGAATTGATATCAACTGTCATTATTTTTTTAGTAAAATAAATAATTTTTGTTACAAACTATGCTTCCTCATCTATCTCTTTACCAAACTGTAGCACATAGCCATTATTATCTAGTATAGCAAATTCTCTCATGCCATGCTCAAAGTTTTCTATGGGGTAAAAAATGGTGGCTTTGTCTTGTAGTTTTGCCCATAGTGTATCTACTTCTTCAATGTTTATGTACAGCGAACCTGTAAGATTAGCCCCATCAAAAGGCATGTGTGCATTAGGTGTAGCAAACATAATGCTTGCTGCATCTTTACGCAAACTACACCAGCCCCATTCTTGGTTTAGTTCATCTAATTGAAAGCCTAAAACAGATGTATAAAATTCAATGGTAGCTTGTAATTCAGCCGTCCACAACATTGGGGTTAATGCTTTGTATTTCATGTTTTACGCTTGTGTGGCTATTGCAAATTTGCTGGCTAACCAACTGTTATTGGCTGGTGCAATCCATTTAGTTTCAAGTTCTTGCTTAGTAGCTACAAGGTTGTTAAAATACAAAGTTTCTGGTTTTATAAACCCATTGGTAATGGCATGATTTAAGTGTGCCAATGGCAGTAATTCAATCTTGTTTTTTAATACAAACGCCAAGTTTTGACGGTTAAACATATCTACCTTAAAGCGTTGCTCAATGTCTTTTATCAATCGCACGCTGCTATCGGTACTACAGCCACTTACGCCCGCCGCAGTTTCATCGGCCATAATTACTATAAACTGACCAAAGAATAAATTGGCAAAACCTTTTACAGGTGTGCCATGTGTTTTCCAGTCAGCTACAAAACTGTTGAGCATTGGTTCTATTTCAAAAACTTCTTTCATGCTAAACAAGCGACTGCTTTGGTAAATCCAAGCTCTTGAATTATTGTGAAAATCTGTAGGTAAGTATTGTTGAAAATCTAAGTTCATAGTTGTTAGAATTAAGTAGTCCACGGTCGACGGTCAACGGTTATTCTTTTGGGGTGTTGTTAAACGTGCTAATGAAATAGGCGCCTACTAATGCTGCTGCTATTTTAAAAAACAAGTTCTTCATAGCCCCAATGGCGTTCCATTTAATAGGACCTTTTATAGCGTCAAAACCAATATCTATCAATAATAAAATAGGCAATAGTATTACAAACCAAGTTGCCATTTTCTTCCAGTTGAAGGATTGTTTCATGTGTTATTTTTTGCAAGACCTGTCAGGTTTTAAAACCTTGACAGGTCTATGTGGTTAAAGAAACTAAGCCAAACTTTCTGCTATCAATTCTGCAAGACCTGTCAGGTTTTAAAACCTGACAGGTCTATGTGGTTAAAGTAACTAAGCCAAACTTTCTGCTATCAATTTTGCAAGACCTGTCAGGTTTTAAAACCTGA
>JASGCX010000001.1:49882-123109 GCA_030053925.1 Flavobacterium sp. | reverse complement strand
AAACCTATTGACGGTCATTAGAAGATTAAAGCCTATTGAACTTTTTGGGTTTAATGCTTCATAAGCATAAATTGAAAATGAAGATGCTGCAATAGACAACTTTGAGCCTTTCTTTATTTCAATTTTAAGGTCATCGTTTAATCTGGTATTGATGTTGTCTATTAAATTCATTATTATTTTTGACTTTCTAATGTGTTTTTTCCGACATTATAGGCATAAACGGCAGCTGGCAAATATTGTATTTGTAGATTGTTATATTCTTTAACTCCTGTTTTATCAATGGTTGTACAAAGTGCTTGTGCAAGATTATTTTCTTCGCAAAATATTGCAATACTTTTTAGTTCATTAGGTGCTTCAAAAAATCTATTGCTCCACTTTATTTCTACAGCCCAATCTGGTTTATTTGTTTTTCTACTTATGTTTACTAAATCAACTTCGCCATTTTTCCATCTTGCATAATAAGGGATAAAGGATGTTCGTTGCATCCATTGACTAAAAATAGCTGTTTCAACAATAGCACCCATTCCATCTGCCTCTGCTGTTAGTGGTGCAAATAATGCACTTCTCAAACTTGGGTTGGTTAGATATATTTTGAAAAAATTCTCACGTTGAAATCTACCAGCTTTTTGGTCAACTCTTTTTACAAGATGCACTAAAAAAGCTGCTTCTAAATAAGATAAATATTGTCTTAATGTTGTTTTCTTTACGCCACTATTTTTGCTTAGTTCATCAATGCTACATTCCTGTCCACTATTCCAAGCAATTGTAGTAAATAATGAATTTAATTCTTGAACATCTTGTATTCCGTACAAACTAGGCAAATCTCGTAAAAGTACTTTGTCTATTATATCGGCTCTCATAAATCTGCTAGGATTATTTTGAATTTCAAGATTAAAAATTACCTCTGGGTATCCACCAAAATTTACATAGTTTATAAAATATTTATTCAATTCAACAATATTGGTAGTAGATGAAAATAAAGAAATATTTCCTTTCCAATTAATAGTATCAGTCTTAATAAGTGCCTGCAAATTTTTAAGATGAATAAATTCATAAAAAGTTAATGGCGGCAACATAAAATCTGTAAACCTGCCTGCACCACTTTCATTACTTTTTAATTTTAATGCTGCTGCTGCTGAACCACTTGCAATAAATTTTGTGTTGTGAAAAGTATCTACTAATGTTTTTAAATGTACTTCCCAGTCTTTTAGATATTGTATTTCATCATAAATAATAAACCAACCATCAGACTCTATATTACCAGTTGCTTTTTTCGCCATTGAAAATAAATTCTCTAAAGAAATATTATTATAAATAGGCGTTTCTATTGATGCATATAAAATTTTTTGTGGTGAAATACCGTCGTTTATTAATTGCTGAATAGTATGATATAACATTACTGTTTTTCCTACACGTCTTGGACCCATTAAAACAGTTGCCCTATGTACTGCACTATTTTTAATTAATGGATAAAATAAATTAAAATAAAGACGTGGGTGGAATGCTTGGTAATAATTGTCTAATGAGCCTGAAGCCCACCAAGGATTTTCAAACTGTAACCTTGCGATTATTTGCTCTTCTGAAAAAGGATTTAATGCCATAATGGTGCAAAATTAGCAAAATAAGGTAAAAATAAAAACCTTATTTTACCATTTTTGTACTTTTAAGGTTAAAAAATCTATTATTTATTCTTATTTTACAGTTCTCTACTACTTTAGTTGTACTATTTCTAATAGCTTTTCGTAACTACTTATTTTTTTAAATACTACTTCTGTATTGCTGATGGCTTTAAAATGTTCTTCGGCACAATGCAATTTTAGCTTCTCAATTTCTCGTAATTCCGAATCTGAATCAGAACCTTTGGTTTCAGTTACAAAGTAAATGTGTCTTACTTTTTCCTTATCAAAAACTATTGCCCAGTCTGGGCTGTAGTTGGCAATTGGTGTAGTAATAAAGAAGTTCTTAGGTAACTTGGCATACACTGTAACTTCTGCACTATTATCTAAGCTATTGGCAAATTTTCTTTCAATTTCACTATCGGTTACTATGTAATCGTATATGTGCTTTTTAAGCAACTCTAAACTACGCAATGCTTCTTTTGTATTGGTGAAAACTGTTTTAGCATCGTGAGTTTCATCTATTTTATGATACACAATATTGTTGAATATTAAACTTGCTTTTACTTCATTAATTAGCTTACTACTTTTTGCAATAAATTCCTCTGGGTTCTTTCTAATTAATAAGAATTTCAGAGGGCTAATTTTCTTTAGAATTTCTGTAACTGTATGCCTTTTTAAATTGGTAATAGCCACTATTTCGCCTACAATATCATAGGTTGTATTGGTGTAAACATCGGTGCTTAACTTTTTATTGGTTCTATCTACTAAAGTAATGGCTTCGTTGTTTTCCATTTGTTCTTTAGTAGCTTGTTCTAATACACCTTCTTTTACTTCATAACTTCTATCGGCTATGTATAAATCGGCATTTATTTTGTTCGTACTATCGTCTATTAACTTATTTGTATCAAACTGTACTTCGTAAATAGATTTGATATTTATTTTTTCCCACAAAGCCTGAAACTCTTTTTTGTAGAAGTTAGTGTTTACAGCTATTGTAGTAATTTTTCTATCATCATCTACACCAAATGGTTCACCTGTGTAAATTGATTTTAGTAGTTTATTAATATCGTTACGATAAGGTTCTAAATTGGCTGGCAATGGCACTTTGTTTTCTTCAATTAATGCTTTACCTGCATCTGTTATTTTGCCATTAATATCTGCAACTCTTTCGTATAATAATGTGTTGTTTAGTTGGGTAGCCCGTAAAGCATCTAATCTTAATTTTTCGCCTTTTTCGTTGGTAAGTACCTTATCTATAAATAACGCCACTTCAATTTTTTGTGGACGACTTTGCAATGTAGCTGCTATCTCATTTTGTAATCCTTTGGCAAACGCTTCATAGCTTTCACTGGCTATTACTGTTAGCTTATTTATTTCGTGTACTTGTTCGCCAATACTTTCATAATCCAATCTTACACCATCTTTATTTACACAAAGCCTCATACCTCTACCTACTTCTTGCCTACGCCTTGTAGCCGCACCTTCATTGTGTTTTAAGGCACAAATTTGAAAGACATTAGGATTGTCCCAACCTTCTTTTAATGCACTGTGTGAGAATATAAAACGAGTAGGCTCTGCAAAATTTAATAGCCTTTCTTTATCTTTCATAATAAGGTCATAAGCACTAATATCATCTGCATCTTCACTACCACGTTTTACGGTAGGGTCAACCAATTTATTTTTCTTATCTATAGAGAAATAACCATTGTGTATTTTATCAGCAGCATCACGTTCTAAATACTTTTGATAGTTGCTTGGCAAGTAGCCTTTGTGTACTTTGCTTGGGGCTGTATGATGCAAAAACTCGTTGTAATCTTGTTGAAATAAATCAATAAAATCGTTTCGTACTTTATTGTATTCTTCTTCAAAAATTCGGGCATATTCACCTAATGTTTCAATCCCATCTTTATCATACACCCTATATTTTTCTACACTATCAATAAAGAATAAACTCAATACTTTAATGCCTTTATCGAACAACTGTTTTTCCTTGTTTAAATGGCTAATAACAGTTTCTCTAATTTGTATTCTACGAAAATCTTGTTCGTAATAATCACCCACTACTTCACCTGCAAAAACATCTTGACCATTTAGTACAATCTTATTTTGGTAGCCATCTATTTCTTGAATTACATATTGCTGGTATTGTTGCATACCACCACTTAACTCAAATAAGTTTGCACCTTTTTCTAATTTTTGTCTAATACGTTTTGCTTCATTGTTTGCATTACGTTTTTCAAACTCAACTAATGCAACTGGTGCTTTGGTTTTGCTTAAAATAATTTGCTCTACATACAAGTAACCATTAGTACCTGTTGTACCTTTTAAGCTAATACCTTTTACCTGAATTTTCTTTACTAATTTTTTATTGTAAGCATCTAAAGCATCTAAACGGTAAACTTTGTTGTAGTCTATTTTATGTGTAGCAGAATAACGAAGCGTAAATAGTGGATTAAAGTCTTGCATACTTTTTAAAGTAGCTTCTCCATCTACACTTTGGGGTTCATCTATTATAATTATTGGGTTGGTTTGTGCAATTATATCTATTGGCTTTCTTGATTGAAATCTATCGGGACCTAAATCATCAGGGTCATTGCCACCCATCATAACAGTATATTTCTTATTAAAAGCCTGTGTGTTTATAATCATTACACTTATTCTACTATCGCTGGCAAAAGTTTCAATATCTTGAGGCTTGCTACTATTGTAAATAAATGGAACAATTTTATGGTTATATATTTCTTGAAAATGGTTTTGTGTTAATTCAAAAGATTTAAATACACCTTCACGAATGGCAATGCTTGGCACTATGATTATAAACTTGCTCCAACCATACTTTTTATTTAACTCATACATTGAACGGATATAGGTGTAGGTTTTACCTGTACCTGTTTCCATTTCAATAGTCAAATTAACACCTTTGTTTACACCTTTTACCCTTTCTAATTGCTGACTTGGTGGTATTTCGTTTAACTGTTGAACCTGCTGTATATTGGTTAATATTTGACTTTCTGTAATGCCTAAAGGACTATTTCTGTAACCAATATCTTCTAATATATCTTCTTCAAAACCTAAAGTAGCCACACCACTTGCAGCTTGTTTTGCTTTTTCAATCAATTTTGCACTACGTTCTAATGTAAAACGATTGGTTTTAGGCAACTGACCTGCAAAGCAATTAACAACTGCACTAACAGCATCTATTTGAAATTGTTGTTCTTTAAATTGTAGTAGCATTATTTGTAAAAAATGTATTTAACTCATTTATATAATTTTGTTTTACCTCCACAGTGCCTCATCTTTCCAATTTATTAATGGGCTTCCATTAATGCCATCAATTGAAGGAATGCCCATAAATTGTATAGGCGTATTGGGATATTTTTGTATGATAGCTTCTAATTTTTGCTTAAAATGATTGCCTGGATTTGCTGATGCCAATAAGTACTTGAGTATGCTCAACAAATAAAAAGTACGGTGGTTATTGGTATTAAAAGCAGGCTGTAGCCAAGCCATACGAGGGTTTTGTAATACATCTGGTTTTATGGCAAATTCTCTATTCCATAATCTACTGTGGTGGGCACATAAATTGCGTACATAAACCAAAGTATGCAACCAAGAAGTAAATACAATGTGAGGGAGTTTGAAAAAATTGGCTACTGCCTGTCTGTCAGGGTTGAATTTAAGAGCAGTAAAAAGTCTTGATAGTTCGCCAATGGTTAATAGCTCTACACTCATCCAAGATGGAGGATTTTTTGGGCTGTTGTATTGCGTTTTGTAGTGTTTTACAAAAACCTCTGGATGCTTTTGATTTAGGTGTTTGTCAATTATATCTTGTGTATCTGCAAAAATATCAAAAGTTTGCCCTGTTCTAGGGTTTGTATTAGGGGGGTTAAAAATAGCTGCATTATCTTGCCAATGGCTATCGTTGTATTTATGTGCTAAAGTGTAAATCATTTGAGCCCTTATGGCTATTTCAATGCGCTCTATTGCATCTAAAACTAGCAGTCTTAACGCTCTATCAAATAAATATAAATTTAGTACATCTTGAAAACTGGTGTTATCATCAAATGTATCTTTTACTTTTTGAAATGGAAATGTATAAGCACTTAGGCGGTAATAACTAATTTCATTCAAATACCTTTCCGCTTTAACCTCATCTTCAATTATCAATCCCCTTTTTTTTAAGGTATCAATTTGCTGTGAATATAAAAATGGCTTTTTCTTAAATGTTCTCATTAAAAAATAGGTTTTGGGAAGGTATAAAAAGAGAAAACCTCCCAAGTGTGCTGCATTGCTGCAAGCCTGGGAGGTGTATTATCTTGAATTAATGTACTTAAGAAAGTACTATAATTATGTTTTTTGTTTGGGAGTGCAAAAGTGCAACTTATTTTGTTACAAAACAAATTTTTGTGTGCTTTATTTTGGTATTTATACATAGTTTCTTGCTCAACTGTTTCCAAAATGGAAATAGTTGTTTCATTCTGCAATTTATCGGCAACATTAATGTTATATATGTGTTTACCAACTCCTTTTTGATTAAGTTCAAAAGTGTCGTTTTGGTAAGTTACACTAACCTTTTTATTATTATTGATGAACAAAATAATTTTATTTACCATAATTATATCACTTTCATTTCTGTATTAGGGCTTAATTGTTTCAACAACTGCTTTACATTTTCTTTTGCAGTATCATTTTTAAAACTATAATCCTAAATTTGAACGATAAAATAGTCAATTTACATCAACAACCTTGTGAAACTTGACAACTCATACATTGTACGGATATAGGTGTAAGTTTTACCTGTACCTGTTTCCATTTCAATAGTCAAATTAACACCTTTGTTTATACCTTTTACCCTTTCTAATTGCTGGCTTGGGGTTATTTCGTTTAACTGTTGAACCTGCTGTATATTGGTTAATATTTGGCTTTCTGTGATACCTATAGGACTATTTCTGTAACCAATATCTTCTAATATATCTTCTTCAAAACCTAAAGTAGCCACACCACTTGCAGCTTGTTTTGCTTTTTCAATCAATTTTGCACTACGTTCTAATGTAAAACGATTGGTTTTAGGCAACTGACCTGCAAAGCAATTAACAACTGCACTAACAGCATCTGTTTGAAATTGTTGTTGTTTAAATTGTAATAGCATTTACCTAAACAGTTTTAAATAGTTTTCAAAAGCAAAAACACGGTTTCGTTTATAGCCTGTTAGCTCTGTAATTATATTTAATTTAATAAAATCGTTAACTAAACGTAAAGCCGTAGAAATGTTTATACCTAATTCTTTGCTGATGCTTGCTGCATCGGTAATAGGCTCTTTATACAAATATTGTAACAACTGCTTGGCTAATAATTGCTTTTTGCCTAATGTCATTATCTGATGTTCGCAATGCTGACGTAATACAATAATGTCTTTAAAGGTTTGTATTGAATTTTCGGCTGTACTACGTACTCCTTCCAAAAAAAACTTTAGCCATTGCACCATATTGTTTTTGGTACGTACATTGGTTAAATTGTCATAATAATGTTCTTTATTTTTCTCAAAGAAGTCAGATAGATATAATGTTGGTTTTACTAGTAACTTGTTGCTTACTAAATAGAGGGTTATTAATAACCTGCCAATACGACCATTACCATCTAAAAAAGGATGTATTGTTTCAAACTGATAATGTATAATACCAATTTTTAATAAATGTGGTAATGGTAAATTTAGATTATGTAAAAAATTTTCTAAATCTGCCATATAATCATCTAGTGCATCGGGGTGAGGTGGTATAAAAGTAGCATCTGCCAAACTGCTACCCCCAATCCAGTTTTGACTACTGCGATATTCTCCTGGTAATTTGTATGTTCCGCGTACACCTTGCAGTAAAGTTTTATGTGTTTGTTTTAATAGCCTGTTGCTAATAGGCAAAAATTCTAAATTGACAATAGCTTCGTTCATTGCCTGCACATAATTTTGTACTTCTTGCCAATCGTCTCTTTTTTCTGGCTGTATGTATTCTTCTTTTTGTACCGCTTCGTCTATATTGGTTTGTGTACCCTCTATTCTGCTGCTTTTTGTACCCTCTTTTAATACGTGCATTTTTATGAAAAAATCAACATCGGGTATTAACTGACTAAAAGCATTTAATTCGCCTAATTTTATATTGGCATTGCTTAACAGTACATTTAATTCATCGTTATCAATATGCCAATTGGTATTAATTAAAGTAGGCTCAAAGCTTTGGTATTGAAGCCTTTGTACTTTTTTACCTGCACTGTATTTACTTATGTTCATTTATTTTTTGTTTTTACCACAACTGCAAATATAGAAACGTTTATTTGCAGAAAACAACTTTAGTGCAAATAAGAAAAGTTTTATTTGCACTTGCTATATCACTTTCATTTCTGTATTAGCACTTAATTGTTTCAACAACTGCTTTACATTTTCTTTAGCAGTATCGTTGGTAAAACTATCGTCTTTAAACACAATACGTAGCGGTTGGTGTGTAGCAATTTCTTTAGCAAAGGCTTCATCAATGCCATTATCAAAACAAGCAAACAAACTATCTTGCGCTACTTTAAAAACCTGCTTGCCTTGTATGGATAAGGTTTCTATTTTGTAGTGCAAAGGCAAGCCCCAACTAAGCATTACTTGGGCTAATAAATCTTCAGGCGTTCTATCTGTTTTTATATTGCTGGCAAAAAGGTCTAAATTTTCTTGCCTATAATCTTGTGGTTTATAATACACATCCTGCATATTGCTACTATCAAGCCTATACACACGAAAACCGAGGTCTAAGGTTTGGGGTTTAAGGTTTAAAGTTGAATCCTCAAAATTTAGCTCTTGCTTTTTGCTATTGTCCATTAACTGTTGACTATTGACTATTTGCTTTGCTGCTCTTCTAATACGTTCTTTACCTATTTCACAAATGTTTTTATAGCCTGCTTTAAATGCTTCACTTTTTTCATCAGTAGCTTCTGGTACTTGCACCATTATAAAATTACGGTTGCCACCATCTTCTGCATTTAGCTGCATTACTGCGTGGGCTGTTGTTGCTGAACCTGAAAAGAAATCGAGGATGATGGCCTCTTTATTATCACAAAAATTCAATAGATATTTTATGAGGGAAATTGGTTTTGGATAGTCGAAAATTTTATTCCCGCCAAGAAGCTCGTGCAAATCTCTACCTGCATTTTCAGTTGTATCGACATTAACATTTTTATCAATCAAATTTGGTGGAACTTCTGGTCTGTAATCTGCTTTTTTAATGGATAATACTAAGTTTTTTGAAAGATTTATTGTTGTATTATTTTGCAACTCTTCATTTAATTTTGGCTGTGTCCAAGTAAACCTATTTTTAAATGTAACCTCATTTGCATTCTTTCCATTTTCAACAATTAATTCATTCATTAATTCATTAGGATATTTTTCTGTACCATAAACACCAATTTGATAAATTCCATTTTCCAAAGTAGTGTTTATAGTTCCAATTGGAAATAAAAGTTCTTTAATTGTATTTTGTGGTTTAGTTATGCCGTCATCACTTGAACTTGTCTTTTTAATACCAGTAAATATTTCATCGTTATTCCCTTTTTGAAAAGCTAAAATGTATTCTATATTTTTTTTAATCTTTTTAGATAAATTAGGTGGTGTAGCAGATTTAAACCAATTCCATTGACCCAAAAAATTCCCTTCCCCAAAAACCTCATCACATATCTTTCTTAGGTTATGCACTTCGTTATCATCAATGCTTATAAAAATTACGCCATCATCGGTTAATAAATTACGTGCTAGTTTCAAGCGTGGGTACATCATTGTAAGCCAATCGCTGTGATAGCGTCCACTTGTTTCTGGGTTGGTTTGCAAGCGTTGGTTATATTCGTCTTTTATAGCATTTTCTTGTTCGTATTCGGCTTTGTCTTGGGTAAATTTATCTTTATATACAAAGTCGTTACCTGTATTGTAAGGTGGGTCTATGTATATCATTTTCACCTTGCCCAAATAGCTTTCTTGCAATAGCTTTAGTACTTCCAAATTATCGCCTTCTATATACAGGTTTTGGGTGGTATCAAAATCTACACTATCGGCTACAATAGGGCGTAAGGTTTTGGTAGTAGGTAGGTTGGCTGTTACAATGGCTTCACGTTTACCTGCCCATTCAAGGCGGTAACGTTCTTTTAAACCATCTACCATATCGGTGTTTAGTTCTTGCTTTAGCAAATCAAAATCAATGGCTTTGCCATTGGCAGTTTCGGTAATGCAGTTGGGAAAAAGGGCTGCAATGCGTTCTATATTTTGGCTAACAAGGTTAGGGCTTTGTAGTGGTAGTTTATCGGTCATATTGTTATTTCAATGTGTTGGTTATAGTAAAATATCTTTAAATTGTTGGTTTAATTCTTCTCAGTTATTGGCTTTAATAAATTTGTCATCAATGGTAAATTCACTTTGGTTTTGAGCAGTATTTAATACATCTCGCCTACCTAAAATTTTTGCTGTTATACCCTTATCTGCACCACCACCATCAGCAATGTAAGATACCAATCCATTTACAAACTTGCCATTTTCTGTTATTTGCAATACGCTACCTTCTTCGGCTTTCATTTCAAACTTAGCCTTGTGCATATTGGTATCTTCATAAGCCTGTTTAAGGTCTATGGTAAAATTTTTAGAAATGTTGGCAAGGTTGGGTGAAATAAAGCTGAAATTAAGCTGTGTTATTTGGTTAGGGTACTTGCGTACAAAGTGCCAAAAGTCTTGCTTATCAAAAATGGGTTCAAGATAAAATGAATGGCTGTGGTTTTTAATTTTTGTATCTACACTTTCAATTATAAAACGCCTTACAGTTTCGGCATCTTTAAAAGGGTTGGTAGTGGTTTGAATGGCAATTTTTTGAACATCTGGATTGTTGTTGATGGCAACAATAATGTTTGGAAAATTGTCTATGGTATCTTCTGTAAAATCTTCTTTGTAAATACGTGCTTTACGGCGTGTACTAATTTTAAAGTAGTACATATCATCTTTCTGGTAAAGCAGCTTCAATTTTATATTGGTGCTTGACGAATTAAAACGAAAGTTTTGATTGGTTATAACATCATTAAAAATGTTGTTTTTATCTGCCCTTAATTGCTCAGGTGATTCGTACTTTTTAAACGCATCGGCTTGCATTGTTTTATCAACCACTAACTGGTAACAAAAAACCTCGAAACCTACATTTTTTGTTGACGCTATTTGCAAATATTTTGCCATAAGATGCTGTTAGTTTTAGCTGTTAAGACTATTAATTTTTATCCACAAACGTTACTATACGGTAACGTTTTGCTGTCTTTGATACTTCAAAATAAGTTATAAACGATGCTGCAAAAAAATAATAGCGATAAAAATAATCATTCTGTTGCAGTATATCGCAAAGAAGCATTTGATATTGGCTATAAAGACTACTTTAAAAATTTAGGCAATAATAGAATTTATCAAATACTTAACGATAAGGAACGCAATATTAAGCTGCAAACGATTACACGAAAACAAATATATGATTGGACTAAATAGGGGCTAATAGATGCTAATGAAAATAATGGCTGGCGAAGGTTAAGTATAATGGATGCGTTATGGCTTAAAATAATAATGTGAACTTAGGGAATTTGGGATGGGGTGGAACACTATAAAGATTGTTAGAGAAAGCCTTGAATTTGAAAAAGGCAAGTATGGCGTGGCAATATAATAAGGTGCTGTAAAGCCCTGCCACAACTAGGCAAACGGTAGAAGTATTTATTATGCAGCGTAGCCAGCAATAAAAAAAGCCACAACATTTGTTGCGGCTTTTTTTGTAGAGCGTACGGGAATCGAACCCGTGATTCCTCCGTGAAAGGGAGGTGTCTTAACCCCTTGACCAACGCTCCGGTTGTTTTTGGGAGTGCAAATATAGAAGTGATAAAATTACTAGCCAAAAAAAAATTAAAACAATTTTGCTTTTATTTTTAGCCAATAAAAATGAGATAACCATGCCTATAAGAATGGTAGACGATCCAAACGATCAACAAGATAATAGTGACGACTACAACCGTGGCGGCGGCGGCAATAGAGGCGGCGGCGGAGGAAATATTTTGTTTCAGTTTTTGCCCATGATTATAGGATTGCTTATTCGTAAACCAATATTATTGTTGGTGCTTCTTGCTGTGGGTGGTGTGTTTTATTTTAAAGGCGGCTGCAATGGTGTTGGTAATTTGTTTAATAACGCCAACGAATTGCAATTATCTACTGGTGGTGTGCTAGACCCTAAACAATTTTACAAAGCAGAAGTGTACGAAGGTTTAGATGAAAGTAAAACCGATTTGCCAGAATATGTATCGCTTTTAAAATTTGCGCCCGATAGATTAAACCAAGGGCAGCAAGGTAGCTGTGTAGCTTGGAGCAGTGCTTATGGTGCAAGAACTGTGCTTGAAGCGGCAAGCACCGGTGAAAATCCCAATAAACTAGCATTTAGTCCATCGTTTTTGTACAATCAAATTAAGTTAGATGGTTGTAATGGCAGTTATATTATTCGTGCAATGGAAACAATGACCAAAGTAGGCGCAGTACCATTTAACGATTTTCCTTACGATGATAGAGATTGTGATAGGCAGCCAAATGTACAACTCATGCAAGAAGCATCGGGCTTTAGGATGCAAGGTTTTACAAGGCTTACTACCACTGAAAGTGCCAATGGTATTAATATTCATGCAGTAAAAGAGCATTTGGCAAAAGATGTGCCTGTGGTAATAGGCATGATGGTTGGCGGTAGTTTTATGCAAGAAATGACAGGTAAAAATATTTGGCATCCTACCAATGATGATTATACAATGATGGGTTTTGGTGGTCATGCTATGTGCGTAATAGGCTACGATGATAGAAAAGAAGGTGGCGCATTTGAAATAATGAATAGCTGGGGCAAAGGCTGGGGCAATAATGGTGTTGCGTATGTAAAGTACAGCGATTTTAAACGCTTTGTTCGTGAGGCTTATGGCATTAATCCTGCGCCTAAAAAAGGTGCCGCCGATGTGCAAAATTTAGCTTGCAATATTGGCTTGGTAGAAGCTACAACTAAGCGCTACATACCATTACAATTAACCCAAGGCAATATTTTTAAAACCACAAGCCCTATTGCCAAAGGCACAACCTTTAAAATAGAAGTGAAAAATAATAGTGCTTGTTACGTGTATGTTTTGGGTAAAGAAACCGATGGTAGCAGTTATGTTTTGTTTCCTTATCCTTCAAATAACGATGCTACTATAACTAAGTTTTCGCCGTATTGCGGTATTACAGGCTTTCGTTTATTTCCTCGTGGTATGAGTATGCAGGCAGATAATGTAGGCAACCAAGATTTTATGGCGGTTGTATTTAGTAAAAAGCCTTTAAACGTATTTCAATTAAACACTGCCGTAAACGCTAATAAAATCAATGGCTTTAACAATGCTGTAAATGCGGCTGTAAAAAGATTATCGGTAAAAGGCGTGCAATTTGCTAGTGCTAGTAATGGTACTATTGGTTTTGAAACATCCACAGGCGATAGAAATATGGTGGCTTGTATTGTGGCTATTGATAAGCAATAGTTGTAAGGCTTATGGATAGATTTATGATGCAAAACTGTTTGCCGCAGCAATAAAGTTCTCATAAATGTAAATGGTATCGCAATGCAGAAAGCCTTGCTGGTATTGTTTTTTAGAAATTAATTGCTGTATGATTGTGCTAGTATTTTGGCCAAAATTTTGGATAAAATAATAGCATCGATATGGCGAATGTTATAGCCTTCGTGTGTTGCAAACTAAAAACTATTAATTGTAAACTAGCATTTTAAAACCATCGTAGTGTTAAGAAAATTTTGTGATGTTGTTTTGTAAGTAAAACCAATGGTTCTCGTATATACAGCAAACAATTAAAGCCGCCGTTTGTAAATATTGTTAGGTAGGTAGTTACAAGTAAAAATAAATTATGAAACAATTAAAACGCTCAATAGCTTTTGTAGCTTTGGGTTTAGTGATGTTAGGGCAAAATAGTTGTGCCAAAGCACAAGGTGTGTACAAGGTAAATTTAGCTGCGCCTAAGGGTAAAGCAATAGCGGCTTTTGCAGAAGGTTGCTTTTGGTGTTCGCCCCATATTTTTGATGCGGTACCTGGTATAGATAGCGCAGTGGCTGGTTATGCTGGTGGCCATACGGTAAACCCAACGTACAGAGATGTATGTACCGAAACTACTGGTCATGCAGAAACTATTTTAGTGTATTACGATCCTAAAGTAATTAGTTACAACGCTCTGTTAGACGTATTTTTTACCTCACACGACCCTACTACCAAAGATCAGCAAGGGCCAGACAGAGGTTCGTCTTACCGCTCAGTTATATTTTACCAAACACCGGCCGAAAAAGTGATGGCAGCCAATGCCATTGCGCAATACAATAAATTGGGCATGTTTAAAAAGCCAATAGTTACAGAGGTAACACCATTAACGGCTTTTTACCGAGCAGAAGAATATCATCAAAAATTTGTTCAGAAAAATCCAGATAACGGTTACATACAAAACGTGTCGTTACCAAGATTTGAGCGTTTTAAAAATACGTACAAGGGTAGGTTGAAAAATTAGGTTGTGTTGTTAGTTTAGGTTGATGTATGCAGCCAATCTATTTTTGGGTTGGCTGTTTTTATTTTAGATAGGCTTCTTATAAACGAACCCACCAACCTGTAACTTGCAACTTGAAACTTGTTACACATGCCACACGAAGCCATTTCTGTATTTGATATGTTTAAAATAGGCGTTGGGCCTAGTAGTTCGCACACACTTGGCCCATGGCGGGCTGCTATGCGCTGTGTGAATAGTATAAAGGCAGAATTTGGAATAAATGCTGTTGCAAGTGTAACGGTATTGCTGTATGGTTCGCTAGCTAAAACAGGTAAAGGCCACGGTACAGATGTTGCAACTATTTTAGGCTTGTGCAACGAAGATCCTGTAACCATAGATGTAAATAGCATTACGCCAAAACTCAATCATATCAATGCTTCTAAGCAATTGCTACTTGGTGGCGAAGTAATAATTTTGTTTAACCCAAGTACCCACGTTCAGTTTTTATACAACGAAGCTTTGCCATTTCACCCTAATGGTTTAACATTTTTAATAACGCTTACAAATGGTCATCAATTTAGCCAAACATACTATTCAATTGGTGGTGGCTTTGTGGTAATGGAAGGCGAAACAGCCAATAGCAAACAAAGTGTAGACCTGCCTTTTCCCATTAATACATCAGACGATTTACTGCATTGGTGCATGAAAGGTTTAAGCATAAGTGAGGTAGTAATGGAAAACGAATATGCTTGGCGCAGCGAGCGTGAAACAAAAAATGGGGTATTGCAAATATGGCACACCATGCAAGATTGCATTTATAGAGGCTGCCATACACAAGGCGAATTACCTGGTGGCTTGCAAGTGCAACGTAGGGCTTATGCTTTAAACAAAAAATTAACGGCCAATTTGGGTGATTATGCTAATTACCAAGATTGGTTGATGGTGATTAAACAAAGTGGCCAAGGCTTTAAAAATGTATTAGATTGGGTGAGTTGTTTTGCCCTAGCGGTAAATGAAGAAAATGCCAGTTTTGGTAGGGTAGTTACTGCACCTACTAATGGTGCTGCGGGTGTAATACCGGCTGTATTGTTGTATTTTATTGCCTTCTGCGATGGTAATAGCGAAGAAAAGATTATCAAGTTTTTATTAACCGCTTCCGAGGTGGGAAGTATCTTTAAAAAAGGCGCAACTATTTCGGCAGCAATGGGTGGTTGTCAGGCCGAAATTGGTGTATCGTCTGCCATGGCTGCGGCTGCATTAACCGAAAGCCTTGGTGGTACGCAAAAACAAGCATTAATGGCTGCCGAAATAGCCATGGAACATCATTTAGGTTTAACCTGCGACCCCATTGGTGGCTTGGTGCAAGTGCCTTGTATAGAACGCAACACCATGGGCGCAATTAAGGCTATTACTGCATCGCAATTGGCGTTGCAAAGTATGCCCGACTACGCAAGAGTAAGTTTAGACAAAGTGATAAAAACCATGTGGGAAACAGCACTAGACATGAACAGTAAATACAAAGAAACCTCTGATGGCGGCTTGGCAATAAATATATCTGTTGGATTGAGTGAGTGTTAAAAGTGAAAGGTGAAAACGTGAAAGGTGAAAACGTGAAAGGTGAAAGGTGAAAGGTGAGAATGTGAAAGGTGAAAGGTGAAAGGTGAAAACGTGAAAGGTGAAAACGTGAAAGGTGAAAAGTGAAAGGTGAGAAGTGAAAGGTGAAAAGTGAGAAGTGAAAAGTGAAAGGTGAAAGGTGAAAAGTGAGAAGTGAAAAGTGAAAATTCGCAAACCGTCATAGACCATAGACCATTAACCATCAACTATCAACCATCGACTATCAACTATCAACTATCGACCATCAACCATCGACCATCGACTATCGACTATCAACTATCAACTATCAACTATCAACCATCAACTATCAACCATCAACTATCAACTATCGCCCATTCACTTCTTTACTCAAAATCGGGGTACAACAAATACTTCTTTCTAATTTTTTTGAAGGCTTGTAATTTAGGTTGCCAGCTTTTTCTAATTTCAGCTTCTGATTTGCCAGCTTTTATTTGCGCCATTAACTCACTATTGCCTGCTAATTTGTTAAAGAAATAGTCGGTAGATTTTTTACTTTTTGGTTGTAAAAAAAAGCTGTCTTTGGCAGTAAATAAGCGATAAGCATCTAGTACATACTTCAACTGAATTTGATTGTTTACTTGGTGTAATACTTGCTCATTAGTGCCGTACAAATTCCAGCCGTAACATTTACTGCCGTTTAATTTGGGGCTACTTGCACCTGCGGTAGGCATTGGTGTAAAGCTAAATAATGTATCGGGCAAGTTTGGGTGGCCAAATAGGCAAAACGGATGTTCTGTACCTCTACCTTCGCTAAGTATGGTGCCTTCAAATAGGCAGGTGCTTGCGTACCAATAAATACTAGCCATGTCTGGTAAATTAGGCGAAGGTTTTACAGGTAAATTGTACTTGCTTTTATGGGTGTAATTTTTACAAGTAATTACTGTAAGGCTAAAATTAGTTCGCCCTTCTTCAAAGCCAAGAATTTCTCCTAAAGAATTAATGTGGTCTTGCTTGCGAATGTATTTCCAATCTAGCATTTGCTCGCCTATCAGCATTTTGGCATATTCACCCATTGTCATACCGTACACGGTAGGTATTGGTTGCATGCCTACAAAACTTTTATAACTAGAATCAAGCACAGGACCATCTACATAAAAACCATTGGGGTTTGGTCGGTCCAAAATAATTAGTGGCTTGTTAAATTCAATAGCACTTTCTATAAATTCTTGTAGCGAAGAAATAAAGGTGTAAAAGCGTGTACCCACATCTTGAATATCAAACAACATCACATCTACATCTGCAAGGTCTAGTGCTGTGGGCTTGCGTTTTTTGCCGTATAAAGAAATAACAGGAATGTTAGTGGCAGAATCTATGTAGTTATCTACTTTTTGCCCTGCATCGGCTGTGCCTCTAAAACCATGTTCTGGGCCAAAGGCTTTGGTAATGGTAATACCAAGTTTTTGCAACGTATCTACTAAATGTGTATCGCCTACGGTTGCAGTATGATTGGCAAAAATGCCTACACGCTTACCTTTTAGTAGTGGCAAATATTGGTGCATTGCATTGGCCGCTGGCAAAATATTTTTTGCTGGTAAAATAGCCGTAGCACTAGGTTTATGGGTAATTTTTTTTGGCTGCGCCAATACAATTGAAGCTAAAAATAGGGTGCAAATAACGGTGGCAAAATACCTCATACAATGGTTTTAAAAGTGGGAAATTAAATAAATTAGTTGTGATGAGAAGCATTGGGTTGTACTTTCGTTTTTTGAACGAACCATTCAAGCATTAATGTGTTCTCTCAGAAATTATTTTATACATTTAAAAAATACAAATGGCACAAGTAAAAAAAGGTGATACTGTAAAAGTGCATTATCATGGTACATTAAGCGATGGTTCTATTTTCGATTCTTCTACAGGTCGCGAACCACTTGAGTTTGAAGTGGGTAGCGGTATGGTAATACCTGGCTTTGATGATGGCGTAAGTGGTATGGCTATTGGCGAAAAAAGAACAGTAACTATTGCTGCAGACCAAGCCTATGGTGCGGTACAGCAAGAAATGATTTTAGATTTTCCTAAAACACAGTTTCCTCCAGATATGACACCTGAAGTTGGTATGCAATTAAGCATGAGCAACAATGAAGGGCAGCAATTTCCTGTAACTATTGTTGAAGTAAAAGAAGATGTGGTTGTGCTAGATGCTAACCATCCTTTGGCTGGTAAAGACTTAACTTTTGCATTAGAATTGGTAGACATTACACCAAAATCGATGATTATAATGCCATAATTAAGTTTATGGTTTGGAGTTTAAAAAGTTTAGACCGGGACACGAAAGTTTCGGTCTTTTTAGTGTGTAACCCTACGCTAAGAGAAAAGTTGAATATATATAAAAACGTACAAGTGTGCGAGGCAACAACAGGTAAATAGCACTACAAAAGCCCCTGCCCCAAAAATTACTCATTATTGATATTGGCATTTTAACACCATACCCTTACTTTTGCAGCCAATTTTAAAACCTTACTATATTATGGCGTCGGTAGGTAAAATCAAACAAATTATTGGAGCGGTTGTGGATGTGCATTTTGCAAATGATAATGCATTGCCCGATATTTATAACGCTTTGGAGTTAACTAAAGAAGATGGCAGCAAGTTGGTGCTTGAAGTGCAACAACACCTTGGCGAAGACAGTGTACGTACCATTGCGATGGAAGGTACCGAAGGTTTAGTGCGTGGTATGGCTGTAACTGATACAGGTAAACCAATTGCTATGCCTGTAGGTGCTGGCATAAATGGTCGTTTATTTAATGTAACTGGCGATGCTATTGATGGTTTGCCACAGTTAAGTAAAGAAGGTGGTCGCCCTATTCACAATAAACCTCCAAAATTTGAAGATTTAAGTACCGCAACAGAAATTCTGTTTACAGGTATTAAAGTTATTGACTTGATTGAGCCATACGCAAAAGGTGGTAAAATTGGTTTGTTTGGTGGTGCCGGTGTGGGCAAAACCGTATTAATTCAAGAGTTGATTAATAATATTGCTAAAGGCCACGGTGGTTTATCGGTATTTGCTGGTGTGGGCGAAAGAACACGTGAGGGTAACGACTTGTTGCGTGAGATGATAGAGGCAGGTATTATGAACTACGGTGAGGCATTTAAACACAGCATGGAAGAAGGTGGCTGGGATTTAAGTAAAGTAGATTTAGAAGGCTTGAAAGAATCGAAAGCAACTTTCGTATTTGGTCAAATGAACGAACCGCCAGGGGCACGTGCACGTGTGGCATTGTCTGGTTTAACTGTTGCTGAATATTTCCGTGATGGTGATGGAACTGGAAAAGGTAAGGATATCTTATTCTTCGTTGATAACATTTTCCGTTTCACCCAAGCTGGTTCCGAGGTATCTGCATTGCTAGGTCGTATGCCTTCGGCGGTGGGTTATCAACCAACTTTGGCTACCGAAATGGGTTTAATGCAAGAGCGTATTACATCTACTAAAAATGGCTCTATTACCTCTGTACAAGCGGTTTATGTACCTGCAGATGACTTAACCGATCCAGCACCTGCAACTACTTTCGCTCACTTAGATGCTACCACGGTATTAAGCCGTAAAATTGCCGATTTAGGCATTTATCCAGCAGTAGATCCATTAGATTCTACCTCTCGAATTTTAACGCCTGCCGTAGTTGGCGATCAACATTATGATTGTGCCAACCGTGTAAAATTAATTTTACAACGCTATAAAGAGTTACAAGATATCATCGCTATTCTTGGTATGGATGAGTTGAGCGACGAAGATAAATTAATTGTATCTCGTGCTCGTCGTGTACAACGTTTCTTGTCTCAACCTTTTCACGTTGCCGAACAATTTACTGGTTTAAAAGGTGTATTTGTAAGCATTGAAGATACCATTAGAGGCTTTAACGCTATTATGGATGGTGAAGTAGATGAGTATCCTGAAGCAGCATTTAACCTTGTAGGTACATTAGAAGATGCTATTGAAAAAGGTAAAAAAATGCAAGTGCAAGCAAAAGCCTAAATTAACTAATTAGTTAATTTGCTGATGTGCTAATGACCATAAATTGAATTATCGCATTAGTACATTATCACATTATCACATCATCACATTATCACATCATCACATTATCACATCATCACATTATCACATTATCACATTATCACATTATCACATTATCACATTATCACATCATCACATTATCACATCATCACATCATCACATTATCACATTATCACATCATCACATTATCACATCATCACATCATCACATTATCACATTATCACATTATCACATTATCACACCATCACATTGGTATTATGACTTTAGAAATATTAACACCAGAAAAAAAATTATATAGTGGCAGCGTTTATGGTATTCAATTGCCAGGCGTAGATGGGTTGTTTGAAATTTTAGACAAGCACGCACCTATTGTAAGTGCCTTAAAACAAGGTAAAGTAAAAATTTTTAAAGATAAATCTACTTTTCAGCACTACAATATTAAAGGCGGTTTTGTAGAAATGCTTAACAACAAAGCAACTGTACTTGTAGAAGGTGCAGAAGAAGCTTAATACGGTACTACAAACTTGGTGAATAAAAAAAACCATCTGTCTTTTGGCAGATGGTTTTTGTTTATGATGCTTTCCCATGTTTATCTATCAAATTCAATGCGCTCACTCCACATTTTCTTTAACCATAAAAAAACAATACAGAAACTTACAACCAACCAAATATAAAACACAATGTTGCCCAGCGTAACACCATCGTCAACAAAGGCATAACCAAACATAATACCTGCGGTAGAATTAATGCCTAGCCAAAACATTACAATACCAATGGTGGTTAATATGCGTTTTAAGAAAGCTGCTACTTCTGGTTCCATTGTTGCTATTTTTACCTAATTACAATTTCTCTTATTAGGCATTATTAGAGAAATTTTGAAATAAATGTGCTTATCTGTGCAAATAGTTTTGGGGACCTGGTAATATGGGTGCATTAGAAGTACAAATGCCCCCATTTTGCCCAACCCCCGTTTTCTGCCGTTTTTTTCGGTTTGTCAAATCGAACTAGAATAAGGTAAAGATTTTATATAGTTCTCCATATATTCCCAATTTGGATTTCCTTGTTTGTCTGCTGGTAAAGATATTTTTTCTTTATTAAGTCGGTAATCACTAATTTCTCTTGCAAAATTATATTTTGGCTTAACAGATTCTATAATAGGTTTAAGAAAAATAGCAATATATTCATTAAGAGTTATTGTTTTGTTTTTAATTGAAATTACTGTACAATGGTCAGAACAAACAAAGTTATAGGTATGAAAAAAAACATAACCTACACTACCGCTATTATTTATAGTCATTACGTTGTTGTAAATAGTCATATAATCTGGTGGAGTTATATAATTATCTATGCCGTTATTCGTCTTTGTTGAGGAAATATATGCTATATCGCCATCGTTTTGGTGTAAAGTAGTTAGTCGGTTTCCTCTTTTAAAATCAAATACTTTATTAAAGTCAAATTCAACCCATTTGGTTGTATCTAAATCAAATTTCTTTGTTTCGGTAACAGGTTCTTTTTGAATACTGTCACTTAAAATTTCCAATAGTGTAATTTCGTCAATATCCTTATTCAACAAATCTAATTTAAGTTTTGTTGAGAAGATAATATATTGTTTTATACTTCTTACAAAGGATTTTTCAGATAAGTGTGAATAATCTGTTTTTGAATGTGCTTGAATTATCCATTCATCGTTTGTCGTTATTTTTGTTTTTACTAAATTGATATTGTTTTTGTACTTTTCTGGATTTTTTAATTTATCAATTAATTGTTTTTTTGTGGGATTCCATTTATTTAGTAAGTCTGTTCTTCCTCTATTTTTAGATAAAACAAAACCATCATCCGTTAAATTGTAAAAAACTACTTCTTTGTTATTATGAGGCAAATTAGTTTCAAACACCGCAACCGCAGTATGCGTTACAGCATTAGGTTGAAAAAGCTCGCCTGGCATATTTATAACATACTTCAATGTGTGTTTCGATAAAATTCTATTTCGTTCTATATCATCTTTAAAATAGGTTGATAATGGGGCAATTATTAAACCATACCGACTAACATTATCTAATAAATTTTCTAAAAATTGTATCTCTTTTTTAGTTGGATTTGAGCTATTATCTTTTCCTCCATAAGGTGGGTTAATAAAACCAATAGTTGGTTTTATACCTTCAATATTGAGGTTTTTTAAAACTTCTTCTGCTTTTTCTGAAAAGGCATCAACATTGAAAATTCTTGATTTCCCATCTCCTCTAAACAACATATTAGAAATGGCTAATGAATACATAGTTGTACTTTTTTCAAAACCAATTAATTGATTTTGTTTTAAAGTATTAATTTTTTCTTTTTTATTTGTTAAACTTGAAGATTCAATTACTGAAACAAGTTTATTCATTCCTGATATTAAAAATGCACCTGTGCCACAACAAGTGTCAAAAATCACATCATTTGTTTTTATATCAATTAGTTCTGTAAATAGTTTAGTAATATGACTTGGCGTTAACACGATGCCCTTTTTAACATTGGCAACTCCTGCATACCTTAAAAATTCTTCATAGAATTTACCAATAATGTCATAATTTGTTTTCTTGTTAAATAATGGTATCACATTGTCTTCTAACTCTTTTAAAATTTCTTTTAAAATATCAGAAGAATTTAAGTCATTATCCGTCTTTATAAATGCAAGTTCATTTACTAAAACATTTATTTTTTCATTATCAATTCCCTCGTTTGAAAGAATATCTAAAATAGTTGTAGGAATGTTTCGTATTATATTAGTAATGCTCCAATTACTATAACTTTTCTTAAAATCATTAGAAATATTATCTCTGTCGTAAAGGCAAATCATTAAAGCACTTAACAAAACAGGTCTTTTTTGAGAATCTAATGTTCTCAACATTCTGTTTATTTCACTTGAAGATTTTGAAATATTTTTTGAAATATTCTCTAAATCTATATTTTCAAAAAATGCTAAATAATCATCTTCATCTAAAATTTCACTTGTTTCTATATTTTTAATTTCATCATTTGTTAATGTAAAGGTTGAAATTAAATGGTTGTATTCATCATTTATGTCGCCTGAAAAAGCAATTCCAACTATCAACCAATTCTCAAAATATTTTTTTACCGTTGGTTTTAGTTTAGTCAGTTTTTCGGTAGTAAAGTATGAAATATAGTGCTTTATTCCATCAACAGCGTATGCTTTGGGGTTGTTTTCATCTTTTGAGATATGATCTTTTATACTCGGTTTGTTCTCAATTAAAATAAGTAATTTTTTGTTTTCATTCAAGTACAATAAATCTGGTTCGCCTCTAAATCCTTTACCACTTTTGCTTGAAACGTCTAAACATGCCTGCACGAAAGTATTAGATGTTTTTTTTATCATCCAACTTTCGCTGTATTTACGCTTGTCTTTAATGAAAGTATATAAATCCAAGTCGCTTTTAGCCTCGTTTTTTCTTATTTCTGCCATTTATTTTGTTAAATGAAAATTATTAGCAATGATACAATTTTAGAATGATTTTTTTAATTAAGCTGTACAAATTTCAGGTTCTGTTGAAGTTAGTACGATTGCTCGTATAATTTTAACTAAAATTAAATTTTTACGTTTAATATCAATTATTTATATTTATTGAAATTTCATTTATTTTCAACGATTTTCCCCCACATTAGCCCGCTTTTCCTACTTGGTTTTTCCAAGTAGCGAGAACGGCAAACAACGGCACTATCTGCCAGAAAAATGCCGCTAGTCAAAACTTTGGTTACTACTGCTAGCAAGTTTTAACAGCCTGTCAAATTGTGTAGGGCTAATATCGTTGTAAAAATAATAAACAGGGTCAATAGGCTTGCCGTTTTTTAAAATTTCATAGTGGCAGTGTGGGCCCGTACTTTTACCCGTACTACCAACATAGCCAATGGTTTCACCACGTTTTACAGTTTGCCCAACCCTTGCTTTTACGCTTACCATGTGATTGTAAGAAGTTTGATAACCATAACCATGATTAATAACTACCCTGTTGCCAAAGCCACCACTGTTATACCCTGCTTCTTTTACCGTACCATCGGCAGTGGCATAAATAGGTGTGCCTTGTGGCGAGGTAAAATCTAAGCCAGCATGAAACTTGGTTACTTTATACACAGGATCTACACGGTAGCCAAAACCACTAGCAATACGCGTTAAATTTTTATTACTTACTGGTTGTATGGCAGGTATGGCAGCTAATAATTTTTCTTTATTCTTCACCATATTGTCAATCTCTTTATAACTTTTGTCCATAAAAGCAATACGTAGCGATAAATTATTTAACTGAACACCCATGCTTTTTATCAAATCATTTTCGCTCAGTTTTTCTATTAAAATTACCTCTTTGGTTTTCTCCATTTCAATAATTCTAGCGCTATCAGGTATTGGTGTGGCTTCAAAAATAGTGCGGTACACATTGTTGTCTCTATTTTCTAGTTCATCCATTTGTAGTTCTAGCTGCTTAATTCGGTCTTTAAAAAGGGCATAATCATCTTTTAAATTAGCATTCTGTTCTAGCAGCAGCTTTTCATTTGCCGAAGGAAAATAATTATAGGCAATATTTACAATAATAAAAGCTGTAACCAATGCGGTAGCCATAAACGCAAAAATGCGTAACAACTTTACACGCAAGGGCACTTCAAATTTTTCGTAGCGTAGCGTATGTGTATTGAAGAAGTATTTAATTTTTATCATGCTTGTTGTGTTTTTTCTGTCTGAACCTAAATCCAATAGCTTTCGGGTTTGTAAAATTTATGGGATGTTTAGGATATTAATATTGTATGCACATGTATCTCGCTAATTCTAAAAATCGCTTAAATCATGGTTCAGACAACTTACCTTTACCGCCCTTTAAAACAAACAAAGATAATTTTTATCAACAGTTAATCATCGTATAAAAATATTTCTCAAACCCATGTCAACTAACCAGCAAATAGAGCCAACAGAATCGCAAAAAAACTTTCCTACTTCTAGCGAAATACGCCAACAGTTTTTAGATTTTTTTAAGTCTAAAGGCCACCAAATTGTGCCTTCTGCGCCTATTGTTATTAAAAACGATCCTACCTTATTGTTTACCAATGCAGGTATGAACCAATTTAAAGATTATTTTTTGGGTAATCGTGTACCCGAGTTTCCTCGTGTGGCCGATACACAAAAATGCCTGCGTGTAAGTGGTAAGCACAACGACCTTGAAGAAGTGGGTGTAGATACCTATCACCACACCATGTTTGAGATGCTTGGCAACTGGAGTTTTGGAAATTATTTTAAAGCCGAAGCCATTGCTTGGAGCTGGGAATTATTAACTGAAGTGTACAAGCTAGATAAGAGCAGATTGTATGTTACTGTGTTTGAAGGTGATGAAAAAGAAGGTTTGCCACCAAGCGATATTGCATTACGTGAGTGGAAAAAACTGATAGCTGAAGACCATATTGTGTACGGCAATAAGAAGGATAATTTTTGGGAAATGGGCGATACCGGCCCATGTGGCCCATGTAGCGAAATACATGTAGATATGCGTAGCGATGCTGAAAGAGCATTGGTGAAAGGGCGTGACCTGGTAAATAAAGATCACCCACAAGTAATTGAAATTTGGAACAATGTATTTATGCAGTACAACCGTTTAAAAGACGGAAGCCTGCAACCTTTACCAGCTAACCACGTAGATACAGGTATGGGCTTTGAACGTTTGGTACGTGTGATACAAGGCAAGCAAAGCAATTATGATACAGATGTATTTATACCCACCATTGAAGCGATTGAAAAAATTGTTGGTAAGTCTTACTCGCAACTGCAAGCACTAGAAACTGCTTCTGAGAACCCGCTTTTGGCGGGCAGGGGAGCTGTGGCTTTTCGTGTTTTGGCAGATCATATACGCACCATTGCGTTTACCATTGCAGATGGACAATTGCCAAGTAACAATGGCGCAGGCTATGTGATACGCAGAATTTTACGCCGAGCAGTACGTTATTACTACTCGTATTTAGATTATAAGCAACCATTGTTGTTTCAATTAATGCCTTTGCTAGCAAAGCAATTTGAACAGGTTTTTCCCGAATTGCAGGCTCAATTAGATTTTGTAACTAGAGTTACAAAGGAAGAAGAAGAAGGGTTTTTAAGGACGTTGGAAAAAGGGTTGAAACTAATTGACACGCATGTTATAAATGCAACTTTAAATTCTGAAAATGAAATTAAAGGCAATGCTGCGTTTGAATTATTTGACACCTATGGATTTCCTATTGATTTAACAAGGTTGATAGCCGCTGAGGCAGGAATAAAAATTGATGAAGCTGGCTTTGAAGAAGCATTGCAACAACAAAAAAATCGTTCTCGTGCCGCTTCTATAGTAGATACAGAAGATTGGGTAACGGTTAACGATGTTGCTTCAAGTTTTGTAGGGTATGATAGCCTTGAAACCAAAACGCAGGTAGTAAAATACCGTAAAGTAAAAGCCAAGGGCAAAGAAGGCTACCAAATTGTATTGGCAGAAACACCTTTTTATGCAGAAAGTGGTGGGCAAGTAGGTGATAAGGGGCAATTAATAATTAATAATGAACAATTAATAATTATTGACACAAAGAAGGAAAACAACTTGATTATTCATTTTACCGAAGTATTACCAGCAGATATTGATATGGCTGCTGAAGTAATAGCTACGGTTGATGCAACCATGCGTCAAGATACCTCTTCTAATCACTCGGCTACGCACTTGTTGCACGCTGCTTTGCGCCAAGTATTGGGCACACATGTGGCACAAAAAGGTAGCTTGGTAAACAATTTGCAATTGCGTTTCGACTTCTCGCATTTTAGCAAAGTAACCAACAACGAAATAGCACAAATAGAAGCCATTGTAAACCAAAAGATACGTGAAAACTTACCTGTGGTAATTAAAGAAATGAGCAAAGATGAAGCCGTGGCTTTAGGCGCAATGGCTTTGTTTGGCGAAAAATATGGTGATGTAGTGCGTGTGGTAATGATGGACCCAAACTATTCAATTGAGTTGTGTGGTGGTACGCATGTAGGCTACACAGGCGAGCTTGGATATTTTAAAATTAAAAGCGAAAGTGCCGTAGCTGCTGGTGTACGTAGGATAGAAGCGATAAGTGGTAATGCAGCGGCTGCACATATTGAGGAGGCATTTAGTACCATAGAAGCCATTAAAGCCTTGTTCAATAACCCCAAAGAATTGCTGCGTGTGATTGAAAATTCGGTAGCAGATAATAAAGAGTTGAAGAAGAAAATTGAAAGCCTTGAAGCGAAACAATTAGTAGCCATAAAAGCTGACTTATTAACCCAAGTTGAAACTGTAAATGGTCACTCATTTATAGGTGCGGTATTAGACCTTAGTAATGCTGATGGTCTGAAAAAGCTAGCTGGCGAATTAGTGGCTTCATTCCCCCCTTTGGGGGGCGGGGGGGTCGTTGTGTTGGCTGCAAATATTGGCGGTAAAGCATCGGTAGCTATTGCTGTGGGCGAAGCCTTAGTTGCAAAAGGTATTGAAGCACCAAAAGTGATTAAAGAACACATCACACCAATTATTAAAGGTGGTGGTGGTGGCCAAAAAACTTTGGCAACAGCCGGTGGCACAGATGCAAGTAATTTAGATAAAGTGATAGATGTGGTGAAAGGGTTGTTGTAATATTTGTTCCTTAGACGTTCCAAGTTTTTAAAACTTGGAACGTCTTTTTTATTTGTGGCAGACAATACAACACATTATTTCTTCACCCTCGCTTCGTTCTTGGCTATAAAATCATCCCAACCTTTAAAGCCTTTACTAGTAGCTGCCGCTAAAGGCGATGATTGCTGGTAATAGTGACACAATGCTACGGCCAAAGCATCGGTAGCATCAAAATATTGTGGTTGTTCGGCTATGTTTAAAGTACGGCGCAGCATTTTCCACACTTGGTCTTTATCGGCATTGCCATTGCCTGTAATAGATTGTTTTACTTTTTTAGGGCTATATTCTGTCACCAAAATACCTGCTTGCATGGCGGCAGCAATAGCCACACCTTGTGCTCTACCAAGCTTGAGCATACTTTGTACATTTTTACCAAAAAAAGGTGCTTCAATGGCAAATGTTGTGGGGCGATACAGGCGAATGAGTTCGCATACCTTGGTATGAATTTTCTCAAGTCGCTCGTAAATGTCTTTATAGCTAGCAAGTTTTAAAACATCCATTAGCAATACTTGTGGCTGCCCACTAGTTACTTTAATTAATGCGTAGCCCATAATGGTAGAACCTGGGTCGATGCCTAAAATAATATTGCTTGGCTGCTGCATGTGGTATATTAAAATGCGAAAAGCGATTAATTAAAGCGGTGAAATTAGCTATTCGCTATCATATTATGTCTATTACATCAATTTTACACGTTTCTTTGTAACTACTTAAAATCATTTTTCTGAAGCAGACGTTTAAAATATTTATCAGCTACGTTTTAGGACCAATTTTATTTGTGTGGCTTAGTTGGTCTATCTATGGTCAAATACAACAGCAGAAAGGGTTACAGCAATCTTGGCAAACCATTGTGGCCGCACTAAAAGGTAGCTCACAATGGCGTTTATATGTAACATTTGTATTGATGTTTTGCAATTGGGGGCTTGAAGCCAAAAAGTGGCAAGTGTTAATGCAGGCTATTCAGCCATTAAGTTATTGGCGCAGCTTTAGGGCCATTTTTAGTGGCCAAGCTTTAGCATCTAGCACACCAAATAGGGTAGGTGAGTTTGTGGGTAGAATTGTATATCTCAACGATGGCAATAGACTAAGGGCTTTGTCATTATCGGCAGTGGGTAGTTTTGCACAAATCATCGTTACGTTTGTAATGGGGCTACTAGGTTTGTTGCTAGTATATACAAGCATCACAAGCAAATTGCAAACTGCATTTTCGCTTAGCACCTTTTGGATTAATTGGCTGGTGTATGCCGTAAGCCTTACGGTAATTGTGCAATTAGTTTGCTTTTACAATTTATCGTGGATTACCAAATTAGTTGAGAAAATTCCATTGGTAAGTAAGTATCGTTTTTTTATTCAAAAGCTAGAAGACCTTCATAACAAACAATTAACAAACATTCTAGTCCTTTCTTTGCTTCGTTACGTTGTGTACGTTGTTCAATACTTGTTATTGTTTCAATTGTTTCAAGTAGATATTAGTTGGTGGATGATTAGCAGTTTGGTAAGTGTGCAACTAATGATAATGGCGGTAGTGCCAAGTATTGCTTTGGCAGAGTTAGGTGTACGTGGTCAGGTAAGTATTGCATTGTTTGGATTATTTAGCAGCAACACAATTGGCATTATTGCTGCTGTATCGGGTATTTGGTTAATCAACTTAATTGTGCCTGCATTGGTAGGTAGTTTGCTTATATTAGGCATTAGAATATTTAAAAAATAGAATTTTGTATGAAGAAAATTATAAGCGTTCTGCTATTATTAACTGTTTTAGCTTGGCAAACACCTACACCAAGTAATGAGTTTTGCGGTTCTGTACGCAACACCGCTTTTCAAGATGATGAACGCATTGATTATATTATTTTTTACAGCGTGATAGGCATTTATATTAATGCTGGTAACGCAAGTTTTACAGCTAATATTGAGCAGCTAAACAATAAGCCTGTGTACCATTTAGTAGGTACTGGCAACAGTAACACTAGTTACGACTGGATTTTTAAAGTGCGTGATAAATACGAAAGCTACATTGATACTGCTACACTAAAACCACAAAAATTTGTGAGAAATGTGGATGAAGGCGGCTACAAAACGTATGAGAATATCACTTTTAACAGTAAAGAAAATACGGCTGTAACTACTAAGGGCTTGTACAAAGTGCCTGTATGTGTGCAAGATGTGTTAAGCGCTATTTACTATGCTAGAAACATAGATTTTAGCAAGTATAAGGTAGATGATAAAATACCTTTCACCATGTTTTTAGATAACGAAGTGTACAATTTGTACATTAAATACTTGGGTAAAGAATCTATTAAAACCAAGTATGGTAAGTTTGATGCCATTAAATTTAAACCCTTGCTAGTAAAAGGCACCATTTTTGAAGGCGGCGAAAAAATGACGGTTTGGGTAAGTGACGATGCCAACCATGTACCATTAAGAATAGAAAGCCCGATAGCTGTGGGTTCGGTAAAAGTAGATATGATGGGCTACAGAAATTTACGCTCACCATTAACCTCACAAAAAAGTTTTAGATAAGCCATTGTTAATAGCGAATAATAGTTAGTTGCAAGTAAGCTATTTCTAAACTTGCAACTAACTATTCTCAATTATCGTTTTAAATTATTCCAGCTAATTCAAGACTTCTTTTCTTCAATTTTATAATATCCATATCCTCAATAATTGGGTTGGGCATTAGTATTAAAGAGGTGTTGTTGTTTTTCCACCAAGTGGCTTCTTGCAAGTAGTTTACATTAATCACTGCTACCAAATATTTGCGATCAGCATCTGCGTGCCATTCTTCTATCCACTCAAATTTTTCACGAGGAATAAATTTCCAATCATCAAAGCTCACATACACTTTTACAAAGTATTCGTTGCTTAATTGGTGTGGTTGATGATGGTATAATTTTTTGTACTCGTAGCGGTAGTTGTAGCGCAATGCACTCAAGTCGCTCAACACAGCCGATGCGGTAGGAAAGCTACCTGCGCCTTTACCATAGAAGAATTGCTTATCTGCAAAACCACTTTCTATCACCGCACCATTGTACTCATTTTTTACAAACGATAGTGGGTCATCTTGCTTTACAAACTGTGGCAATACAAATGCAGCTACTTTGCCATTTTTTAGCTTTTTTGCTTGCGCTACTAACTTCACTTCAAAGTTTTTTTCCTTAGCTGCCAAGGCATCGCTCAGTTGTATATTTTGAATACCATTGAACAATAAATTATTAGGATGCTCAACTATGCCATACGCATGATTCAGCAAAATGCTCCATTTATTTACCGCATCAAAACCTTCTACATCAAGCTTAGGATTGCTTTCTGCAAAGCCCAATTGCTGCGCCAAAATCAAGGCATCTGAAAAGCTCAATTTGTCTTCAAACATTCTAGTTAAAATGAAATTGGTAGAGCCATTTACAATTGCTTTTATGGCATGTAATAAGTCGTTATCGTAGTACTCTTCTAGGTTTCTAATTACAGGTATCGATGCACAAGCAGCCGCTTCGTACAATACCGATAAACCTGTTTGTTTTTGTAGTTCTAATATTTCTGGTAAATGCTCGGCCAGCATTTTTTTACTAGCACTAACCACATGTTTACCATTTAGCAAAGCCGTTTTTACAATCACAAAAGCCGCAGCCGAATCGTCAATTACTTCAACAATTACATTGATGTTCGTATCGTTTAGTAAGTCATCTTTTTGGGTGGTAAAAAGCTCAGCGGGAGCGTTTCTTTTTTTACCCAAATTTTTAATGCAAACCTTTACTATATTGGCTTTCAGCGATGGTGTTTGTTGCAATACTTTGTATAAACCTTCGCCCACCACACCAAAACCAAACAACCCAATATTCAATTGCTTATGTGTATTCATTATCTATTTATGATTTTAATTGTTATTAATTATCGGAACCTCGATTTTGTAGGATTAAAATGATTACACGGTATCCACTTAATCAACCAAAACCAAGGTTCGCACTTATACCAAAGGAAATTTCTAACTTCTAAGGCTTCCCCAAAATCCTTCTAATCATCTCAAATTCAGGTTCTGGCGAAGTAGCTTTTCTATCTGCTCAAACTCTAACAAAAACCCATCATGGCCGTACAGCGATTTAATAGCTGCAAATGTTGCGTTAGGTATATGTTGCGCTAAAAAAGCTTGCTCAGTTACAGGAAACAAAATGTCGCTAGTTATGCCTATTATCAATGCCTTGGCTGTAATGCTTGCTAGTGCTGCTTCTACCGAACCTCTGCCTCTGCCTACGTTGTGGCTATCCATGGCTTTGCTTAATGCATAGTAGCTAAAAGCGTTAAAACGTTTAGCCAATTTTTCGCCTTGGTAGCGCTGATAACTTTCGGCATTAAACACTTGCTCATCTACCGATAAGTGTTCTGTGCTTTGCGTAAAGCCAGTTTGTTTTACACCGTATGTATCATGGTTTCTGTACGATAATAAGGCAATGCTTCTTGCAGTTTTCATACCGTGCATACCAGCTTGGTCGTTGTCTTCTTTCCAAGTATGGTCATGCTCTATACACATGCGCTGCGAGGCATTAAACGCAATGCCCCAAGCAGAATGAAACGCATTGGTAGCAATAGGTACAATGTTTTCAAACAAGTTTGGTTCTTCAATTGCCCATTCAAGTAATTGTTGCCCACCCATAGAACCACCAAGCCCTATGTGAATTTTATTGATGCCTAGAAATTGTTTTAAAAACTGGTAAGCCCTTATCATGTCTCTTGTAGTAAACCATGGAAACGTGTGATAGTAAGGCTTACCAGTTGTAGTATTGGTACTTAATGCATTGATGCTACCGTAGTGGCTGCCAGGCATATTTACACACACAATAAAATATTTTTCTGGTGTAAATAAGCTGCCTTCACCCACCAAACCGTGCCACCACTCAAGCGGGTTGCTATTGCCTGTAAGGGCATGAAATACCCACACCACATTATCGCTAGCAGCGTTTAATGTGCCAAACGTATTGTATGCCAAATGTAGTTCTGGCAATACTTTGCCACTCTCAAGTGTAAATGGTTGTTGGTGTTTAAAAATCTCTGTCATCTTGTGTTAGAGTTTCACGTAAAGCAAGCAAGTTTACTAAGCCCAAAAAGTAATCTATTGTTCTTCGTGTACATTGTATTCTTTGTCGCTTTGCGTGAAATAAACTTTGTGTGAATACTATGCAAAAAGCTTATCAAATGCTTGCTAAATATCAGCTTTAATGTCTTCTATATGTTCTATGCCTACACTTATACGTACCTAATTTGGTGCTAGGCCTGCAGCCAATTGTACTGCCTCACTCAACGGTTTGTGTGTGGTAAATGCAGGGCTAATAGCCAATGTTTTGGCATTGCCTACGTTGCCCCAATGGCTAATAAGTTGTAAGCCATTAATCAATTTTTTAGCATTGGCTTTAACACCTTGTAAGCCCACATGTTTAGCTGCATGTAGTTGTAATGTTGGTACTGTTTTAAAATGTAAGTTGCTCATTGTAAATAGTTTTTAG
Source organism: Flavobacterium sp. (assembly GCA_030053925.1). Taxonomy (GTDB): domain Bacteria; phylum Bacteroidota; class Bacteroidia; order Chitinophagales; family Chitinophagaceae; genus Parasediminibacterium. Next base: position 90,098 of record JASGCX010000001.1, on the reverse strand, counting down.
CCCAATGCAAAGGGTGCTTTTTTAAATTCGCTATTTTGAATTGGTGGTTTGTTAAAAAATATTCTTTGCAACACTTAAAAAGAATTATTCAAAAGCTTTTGCTTGATTATGCACAATAAAAAAGCCCATCTGATTGGCTGTCAGATGGGCTTGAAATATGTATAATTGCTGGTACCTAGCAATTTTTAATCAAACTTAACTCTGACTTATCTCTTTCCGTTAATACACGAAATGGAGTTGGCACCTTCAAACAAGTGAGTAACTTGCTTGGGTTGCCAAGGCTTCACAGGGCCAATTCCCTCTGCCTTTCTTGATAAGTGATTTAAAGAACTGGTGCAAATGTATAAGTAGCAAATTTAAAATGCCAAATAAATTTTTGTTATTGTGATGCCACAAGCTGTTAATTTCGGTTTTTAAGAGAGCAAATATGCATGTATTAATAGCGTATAATACCATCATTCCCATTTTTAAATATGGTGGTATAGAGCGAGTTGTGTGGTGGCTAGGGAAGGAACTGGTAAAGCGAGGACATAGAGTTACTTATATGGTGGCAAAAGGTTCAAGCTGTTCGTTTGCAAATGTGATAGAGTTTGATGCGAATAGACCTTTTAACCAATTAGTTCCTGCTGATGTTGATATGATTCATCTAAATCATCCGGTAAATGAAACACCAGCCAAGCCGTATATCATTACATTTCATGAGAAACTAAATAATACTAATCCGCTTGATTTGAATACCGTATTTGTATCGGCTAATCATGCGGCATCTTTTGGGAGTGATATTTTTGTACATAATGGAATTGACCCCGCTGACTATGGTAAGCCAATATTGAACAATCAACGAGCGTATATTCATTTTTTAGGTGATGCTGCATGGCGAGTGAAAAATGTAAGAGGTGCTATAAAAATAGCTGCTAAGGCCCAACTGCAATTGCATGTAATAGGTGGTGTGCGCTTTAATGTTACAAAGGGTTGGCGATTTACTTTTAGCCCAAATGTTACATTTCATGCTATGAAAGGTGGTGCCGAAAAAAATCAAATCATCAATCAATCTAAAGCCATGTTGTTTCCTGTGTTATGGCACGAGCCTTTTGGAATTGCAATTGTTGAGAGTCTTTATTTTGGTTGTCCTGTGTTTGGCACGCCTTACGGTTCTTTGCCAGAAATTGTAACCAAAGAAGTAGGCTTTTTATCTAATCAATCTAATGAAATTGTAAACGCCTTACAAGATGTAGATAGCTACAACAGGCAAACTTGCCACGATTATGTGATGGCACATTTTACATCGGTACAAATGACAGATAAATATTTGGGTTATTATGAAAGAAGATTGAATGGTTATGTTTTAAATTCCAAACCGCCATCTTTAAAAAAAATCCAAGAAGAAAAGTTTTTACCTTTTTACTAATAAGCATGAGAAGCCTCTTAGCAAAACCGCATTTTTATAATTATTACTTATTGTACTAGAATACCAATTTACTTACATTTGGTTTTTACGTATTCATTCAAATAACACTATCATGTCAATTTTATCTTATTTCAAAGCATCATTTAATAGAAAAAAAGCGAGACAAGTTTTTCAAAATTATGGATATCAAATAGACAGTTTCAATGTTCCAAATTATGGAGAAATTCAATACGCAAATTGGCTTAATCCTTTGGTAACAAAGAAAAAAATAATTGTGGAAGAAGTAGATTTTTTTAAAAAATTAATTAATACTAATAGCTTAATTATTGATATTGGGGCTAATACAGGAGATTTAACAGTGCCTATGGCTGTAGCGGCTGGTGAGGGAAGTTTAATCTTAGCGCTTGATCCTAATCCGCAGGTATTCACAATTTTAGAAGCAAATTCAAAAATTAATAAGAACAAAGCAACAATAATTCCTTTACTAGTTGCTGCTACAGAAGTAGAAAGTGAGTTTTATTTTGCATCGTCGGAAGCTTCTTTTAGTAATGGCGCATTAATTACTGATAAGTCTGATAATACACACGGAAAATTTAAGTTAAAAGAGAAGGTTAAAGGAATTAATTTACAGAATCATTTATTTCAGAATTATTCAGAATGGATTCCTAAAATTTCTCTGATAAAAGTTGATACAGAAGGCCATGATTTGAATGTTTTAAAAACATTGAGCGTAATTATTGAAAAATATAAACCCACAATAATAGCAGAAGTTTTTACTACGCTTTCCTTCAACGATAGGGCAGCAATGTTCAATTTCTTTAAAGATAATGGTTATTTTGTCTACGATATTTCTCATATTGATTTTTTAGGTGGCATTAACCCCAAAATACTTATGAATGAGAATGATATGGCTAAACCAGGTATAGCTTCTAATATATTAGCAATGGAAAATGAATGGAAATTTTAGTTAGAACCGCAAACTTTATGTTTAACTGAATTTGCAAAACCACTGTAAATTCTGTTATGCCCTTGGTAGTAATAGTGTAAAGTGCATAACAAGTGTAGGTAGTAACTAAGTATTTGCTAATTAATAATTATACTATTAAAATAAAAGTTGAAAATAGATTTAATAATTTATGCTTTATAAGTTCATTTGCAAACATAAATTCGTTGATTTTGTTTTAAGTCTATAGAATAACAGAAATGAAAGTTAATATCAACGATAACAATATTATTAGCGAGTTTATAGAAGTATTTGGTGCAAAAGAGCACAATCTTAAAAACATCGATATCTCTATTCCTAAAAATAAGCTAGTTGTTTTTACAGGCGTAAGCGGTAGTGGCAAATCTTCATTGGCTTTTGACACTATTTATAACGAAGGCCAAAGGCGTTACATGGAAAGCTTTAGTGCTTATGCAAGGCAGTTTATGGGCGATATGGAAAGACCTGATGTAGATAAAATTACAGGCCTAAGCCCCGTGATTTCTATTGAACAAAAAACCACTAATAAAAACCCTAGAAGCACCGTAGGCACTGTAACAGAGGTGTACGACTTTTTGCGTTTGTTGTACGCAAGAATAGGTGAGGCCTATAGTTACAACACGGGAAAAAAGATGCTCAAGTTTAGTGAAGAAGAAATTGTAGAAAACATTTTTGAGAAATTTAAGGGTAAAAAAATATCAATATTGGCACCTTTGATTCGTGGTAGAAAAGGGCATTACAGAGAGTTATTTGAAGACATACGCAAGAAGGGTTTTTTAAAAGTGCGTGTAGATGGTGAGGTGATGGATTTAAAAGAACGCATGCAGGTAGACCGCTATAAAATTCACGATATTGAAGTGGTGATAGATAGGCTAGCCGTAACTGATGACATGAAAGTTCGTGTGAGCCAAAGTGTGCAACAGGCTTTGAAAATGGGCAAAGACTTGATGTTTGTTGCCCCACATGAAGCCCCCCAACCCCCCGAAGAGGGGATTTTGAAACCCCAAGTTTCAACTAATTCTAAGAAAGGTAAACAGCAAGAAATAATAAAGGAAGTAGCATTTTTAAGCACAGAATCGGCTTCTCAAATTCCCCATTTAGGGGGCGGCGGGGCAATGCTTTACTCACGTCAATTAATGTGTGTAGATACAGGCATTAGCTACGAAGAACCTTCACCAAATGCCTTCTCATTTAACTCGCCTTATGGTGCTTGCCCTACTTGCAAAGGGCTTGGCAATGTATACACCGTAAGCATGGAAGCCATTTTGCCAAACATGTTTAAAAGCATTAAAGAAGGTGGTATTGCACCCTTGGGCGAACAGCGTGAAGCATCTATTTTTAAAAGCGTAGAAGCATTGGCAAAGCGTAATAAATTCAGCATCGATAAGCCAATAAAAGACCTACCACAAGCTGCTTTAAATATGGTGTTGTATGGCAATGCCGAAGGTATTGCTGAAGACATTTTAGACTTTGAAAATGTACCAGAACATGATGCTTACGGTGGCGAATTTGAAGGCATTATTCCCATGCTAAAACGTTGGTTTGGCAGTACAAGTAGTACCGAAACCATGCGTGAATGGACAGAAAAATACATGGAACTAAAACGCTGCCCTAGCTGCGAAGGTGCAAGATTGCGAAGGGAAAGTTTGTGGTTTAAAATTGATGAAAAAAATATAGCTGAGTTAGGCAATCTTAATTTAGATAAGCTGCAAGTTTGGTTTACAAACCTTGAAGCAAGACTGAATAATAAACAGAATGTTATTGCAAAAGATATTCTGAAAGAAATTAGAGAGCGATTACAGTTTTTGTTAGATGTAGGGTTAACGTATTTAACCCTTAACAGACCATCACGTACACTGAGTGGTGGCGAAAGTCAGCGTATTCGTTTGGCTACGCAAATAGGTAGTCAACTACAAGGCATCACTTACATTTTAGATGAGCCAAGCATTGGTTTGCATCAACGAGACAACCACCGCTTAATTACTGCGCTACAAAATTTAAGAGATATAGGCAACAGTGTGTTAGTGGTAGAGCACGATAAAGACATTATGTTGGCTGCCGATTACTTGATAGATATTGGTCCCAAAGCTGGCCGCTTTGGTGGCAATATTGTGGCACAAGGCACGCCGCAAGAAGTGCTAAAAAGTGGTAGCGAAACAGCAGGGTATTTAAACGGCACCAAAGGTTTAGCGGTGCCTACAACAAGACGTGCAGGCAATGGTAAAACCCTTGAATTAAAAGGCGTTGAAGGCAATAATTTAAAAGGCGTTAGTGTGAGTTTTCCATTGGGAAAATTGATTGTGGTAACAGGTGTAAGTGGTAGTGGTAAATCTACCTTAATTAATGAAACGCTATACCCAATATTATCGAAACATGCGTACAATAGCCGCACACAGCCAATGAAATTTTCGTCCGTTACAGGCTTAGAAGCCATTGATAAAGTGATAGAAATAGATCAAAGCCCTATTGGTAGAACACCACGTAGTAATGCGGCTACTTACTGTGGCTTTTTCACAGATATTAGAACCATGTTTGCAGCCGTACCCGAAGCTAAAATTAGGGGCTACAATGCAGGCCGTTTCTCGTTTAACGTAAAAGGTGGTAGATGCGATGTGTGTGAAGGTGGCGGTATGCGAGTGATAGAAATGAACTTTTTGCCAGACGTGTATGTGCCTTGCGAAAAATGTAATGGTAAACGATACAACCGCGAAACTTTAGAAATTCGATACAAGGGAAAATCTATCAGCGATGTGTTGAACATGACGGTAGATGAAGCCGTAGAATTTTTTCATGCAGTGCCGTGGATGTACCGAAAAATTAAAGTGTTACAAGATGTTGGTTTAGGTTACATAACACTTGGCCAATCGGCTACAACCCTTAGTGGTGGCGAGGCGCAGCGTGTAAAGCTGAGTACCGAACTTGGTAAAAAAGATACTGGTAAAACCTTCTACATTTTAGATGAACCAACTACAGGCTTACATTTTCAAGACATTAAATTGCTGATGGATGTAGTGAATAAATTGGTAGATAGAGGCAATTCTGTACTGATAATTGAACACAATTTAGACGTGATAAAAATGGCTGACCACATTATAGACCTTGGCCCAGAAGGTGGCGATGGTGGGGGCAAAATATTATTTATAGGCACGCCAGAACAAATGGTTAAAAACAAAGTGAGCCATACTGCTAAGTTTTTGAAAATAGAAATGGGTTTGTAAAAATAGCCACACAAATGATGCAGATTGTACCCTTTTTAAACAGAATTTTATTGTGTACCACATTAAAATACTAAAGAAAATACCTTTGTGGCAAACCTAGCTGCAAAAGCATTGCCTGCATAATTTTTTTCTGCCGAAAGCCAATGTTTATAACCTTTTTAAGGTTGGCAGCCATTTAAAAAATAAAGCAAAAAATGAAAAATTGTTTATGCACCCCAGCTTAAAAATTCTTTTTTTCGTTTATTGTGATAAATTTATGAAAACTAAAAAGCAATGGATTTAAGTTCACTAGATATTTTACCTGATTGGGATGATGTACGCTTTATAAGAAATAGAAGCAGTGAAGGCGACGAATGGAAAACCAATGAGGCTGATGCTATTGCTAAAAAAATGTACCAACAATGGCGTGAAGTTTTCAACTTGGTATATGCTTATGCAGCTAATTTAAGTACCGATGAAGAAGATGAGTTAACCAATGGTATTACTGTAAAATCATTGATTTATCAGAACATTATGCTAATTGCACCTAAAATTTTAAGTGCTTCATGCATAGATAGCTATGTGATTAAAATGGAAAACGCTAGCATTATTAGAAATAATTGCAAAGAAATGATGAATCAAGTGAGTGTGGCTGTGATGCTTGGCATTGCCGATGAACAGCACGAAGCGGTAATTGAAGAGGTTGTTATTGAGTTTAGAGAACTATTTAAGCAATGGGTAGCTACTTTTAAAAAAGACGATTATGAAGACGAATGGGGTTTGTTTTTATAAGATAATAGGCAGCAAGGGTTGCCAATTTTTTAAGCAGTTGTTGCAAGCTAACTTGTAAAAACGTAACTAAACATTCAGAAAATACAACTCGTTTTTTACAAAACATAAGTAGCTTCATTACATTAAATCTACAATTCGGCCATCTTCTACACGGCATGTACCGTTTAACTTAGGTTGCTCTCAAATGGCTATTTCATTGTTACTTACTATTGCTTTGTTTCTTGGTTTTCTTTGCATTTTTTGTGTGCAATTCTCTATTCTGCTTTCTTAATCATTTCAATATGGTCAATGCCATCTTCATCGTAAACATTGCTTGTTTGCACAAAGCCAAAGCTTTTGTAGAAAGCTTTTAGGTAAAGCTGTGCGCCTATTTTTATATCTCCATTACCAAATAATTGGTAACAAGCTTTAATGGCTTGTTGCATTAAAGCCCTACCTGCGCCTGTGCCTCGGTAAGCAGGGCTACTTACCACACGCCCAATGCTTATTTGCGCATAAGCAGTATTTGGAGCCAATAATCTTGCAGAACTAACCAAGTTATCACCATCGTAACCAAGCAAGTGATGGCAATTTTGGTCTTTATTATCCATATCTAAAAACACACAATTTTGTTCTACCACAAACACCTCGCTGCGTAGGCGTAGTAAGGCATATAGCTGTGTATTGGTAAGGTTATTAAAGTGAAGGCATTGCCATTGTAGCTGCATAAATAGTTGCGTATTAATTGTAGAAAGGCAACAAAGCTATTAAGCAAATTGTTAGCTGCATTGCAGTACGGGTTTTATTTTGCATTTTTGCCCACATTTTTGAGCAAACAATAGTAACACAAATGCCACAGATTAGATGGCTTTGTAGGATTTATTGGTGTCTCGCAGATAGCGCAGAAATTAAAAAGATAGTTAGAAATTGGTACTACAAGATAAAAAAGTAACAACCTATCCAATTGTTTTAATCCTTCAAAATCTAAGTTCAGACAATAATTGAGGTTCAGACAAACAAAAAACAAAGTATGCAGAAAAAAGTAGCCATCATTGGCGCAGGACCTGCCGGATTAACGGCAGCGTATTTATTGGGTAAGGCAAATGAAAGTGTGGTGGTGTTTGAAAAAGACCCAACCTATGTAGGTGGTATCTCACGTACAGAAACCTACAAAGGCTACAGTTTTGATATTGGTGGGCATCGATTTTTTAGTAAAAGCAAAGAAGTAGAAGATTTTTGGACCGAAATTTTAGGCGATGAAATGCTAGAACGCCCAAGAAGTAGCCGTATTTACTACAATAAAAAGTTTTTTTCTTACCCTTTGGTGGCTATGGAGGCATTGCAAAAGTTGGGCATTTGGGAAAGCGGTTTGTGTGTGTTGAGTTATTTGCAAGCTAAGGTTAGGCCTGTTAAAAATCCTACCAATTTTGAAGATTGGGTGGTGAATCAGTTTGGTAGACGCTTGTTTAATATTTTCTTTAAAACCTACACCGAGAAGGTTTGGGGCATTCCGTGTAACGAAATTTCGGCAGATTGGGCAGCGCAGCGTATTAAAGGTTTAAGCCTTAGCAGTGCTATTATGAACGCCGTTTTTAAACCAAAAAAATTGGCTAGTGGCCATAAAGACAAGGTGATTAAAACCTTGATAGACAGTTTTAGATACCCCAAAAAAGGCCCAGGTATGATGTGGGAAGTTTGCGCTGAGAAGTGCAAAAAAATGGGCGTAACTATCGAAATGAATTGTGGTGTAATTGATGCAAAATTATCCAATGGCAAATGGAGCGTTACTACTACCGATGGCCGAACGTTTGATGGTTTTAACAATGTAGTATCTACCACACCAATGCGAGAATTAATTGGGTTTACACATCCTACATTACCAAGCGATGCCTTGAAAGCTGCACAAGCATTGAGTTACAGAGATTTTATTACCGTGGTATTAATATGCAGAGATGAAGATGCTTTTAACGATAATTGGATTTATATTCATGACCCAAATGTGAAAGTTGGCCGTATTCAAAACTTTAAAAGTTGGAGCCCTTATATGGTGCCAAACCCAGAAATGGCTTGCTATGGTTTAGAATATTTTTGCTTTGAAGGCGATGGTATGTGGACGAGCAAAGACGAAGATTTAATTGCTTTGGCTAAAAATGAAATAGAACAAATTGGCTTAACCAAACAATCTGCCGTGGTAGATGGTTATGTGGTGCGGCAGCCAAAAGCATACCCTGTGTACGACCATACTTACAAAGAAAATGTAGACGAAATTAGAGATGCATTAAAGGCCTACCCCGGCTTGTATTTAGTGGGTAGAAATGGTATGCACAAATACAATAACCAAGACCATAGTATGATGACTGCTATGCTTGCAGCAAAAAATATTATTGCAGGCCAAGAATTATTTGATGTGTGGGATGTAAACGAAGATGCTGAATACCACGAAAGCGGCGATAGAGGTGCAGTAGATGACCACGCATACGATAAAGCAGGTATTATTGGTAGAATGGTGCCGCAAAAAGTGAATTAGTAACCGCCAATAGGTTTGATATAAATGATTTGCTGTGATATTTAAACAGGCTGTTTCTATTGTAGTGGCAGCCTGTTTAATTTTCTCGCAATCCAAATAATACTACAAAATTCAAGTTCAAACAAACAACTAATTTAACTGCGGATCTAACGGGTAATTAGGCATTAATTCATATTCGCCACCAAGGCCTTTTAGGGCATCTTTCCATATTAATTCGGGCTTGGTACTAAATACAAGTTTACTGTTGCAGGCTCTAGTAATCCAGCTTTTCTCTGCTATTTCGGCTTCAAGTTGGTTGGTGTCCCAGCCGCTATAACCAATAAAAAAGCGAATGTCTTTTTCTGTAAGGCTATTGGTTTTAAGCAATGCGCATACTTGTTCAAAATTGCCGCCCCAATAAATGCCATTGCCTATGTTTGCGCCTTCATCTATAAAATTGGGGCAAGTGTGTATAAAGTGGATGCTGTTTTTTTGAACAGGTCCTCCTTCATACACAGGAAAATTAATACCTTCTAAACCTTCTACTAAATTGCCAATACCAAGTTCAAATTGTTTGTTAAAAATAAAGCCCACACTGCCTTCGGTGTTATGCTCGCAAATGATAACTGCGGTTCTTAAAAAATTAGGGTCTTTCAAAAAAGGGTCCGAAATAAGAAGGACACCTGTTGTTAATGCTTCAATCATGCAAGAAAAATAATAAATTTTGCTACACAAAGGCAATTTTTTATGCGGTATTACGATGCTTGTTTTGTTACTAGGTGTTTAAAGGCACTACCAGCCTGCACTTTGCAATTAGCTATACCAAAGTTTTAACACTAGTTACAATTATATTTGCCAAGATGAAAAGAGCTTTACCCCTAATAGTTGTATTAATTTCTTTGTCTTTTTTAGGACTAATATTGTTGCAAGCATCTTGGCTTAAGAGTTTACTAGAACTTCGTGAAGCTCAGTTATTTTCAAAAATTAATAGTGCAAGTGCTCAAGTAGCTGTTGACCTAGCAAAAGGCAATGGCAGCGTACCGTTGATTAAAACACCAAAGCGTTTGGGCTTGGGTAGATTTAATACTGATATCTTAAATTTTCCTAAACCACTTACTGTTTGTGAACGATATTCTAGAAAAGAAGTGCATGATAAGCTTAAAAATTTCTTCGATAGCAATGATTTTAAAAATATACACTTCGAATTTGCAATTAGCGATGGTAATGAGTATATAGAAATGCAGTCTAATAATTTTGAAACAGAGTACTACGATACGGTGCATAATAAGCAACTGTTTATACCTATTGTGCCAGAAAGTGCCAGCGATTTAGAGGGTATTAGTCCGTTTGAACACTTAATAGTAATTGTGCCAGATTTTAAGAAACAGATTTGGGGTTCTTTGCGTTTGATAATTGCAGGTGGTGTTGTATTTATGTTGGTAATTTTTGCAGCTTTTTTTGTAACACTTCGAACGCTTTTCAATCAAAAGAAATTGAGTGAAATTAAGAGTGATTTCATCAACAATATGACGCATGAGTTTAAAACACCTATTGCCACCATTTCGCTTGCTGTAGATGCTATTAAAAATGAAAAAGTACAAAACGACAAAGAAAAGCTAGCTTATTTCACAGGCATTATTAAGGAAGAAAATAAGCGCATGAATAAACATGTAGAAACCATACTGCAAGCGGCTTTGCTAGAAAAACAACAGTTGCAATTGCACTTGGTAGACCTTCATATTCACGATACCTTGCATCATATTCTAGATAATTATGGGCTGCAATTGGATGAAAAAAATGGCAAAGTTGACTTACGGCTAAATGCTAAAAACAATATTGTTCAAGCAGATGAGGTACATTTTACCAACCTAATATCTAACCTAATAGATAACGCCATAAAGTACAGTAATGATAATGTGCACATTAAAATTACCACGCACAGTACCAACAAGTATTTTGTATTGAGCGTTCAAGATAATGGTATAGGGATGAGTAAAGAAAGTGCGAAGCGAATTTTTGAGAAATTTTACCGTGCCCATACAGGTAATGTACACAATGTAAAAGGCTTTGGCCTTGGTATGAGCTATGTAAAAACAGTGATAGATGCGCATAAAGGCAAAGTGAAAGTAGACAGTGCCATTGGTAAAGGCACTACGTTTACGGTTGAAGTACCCTTTAGCCAAGCGTAAAAATGAAACGTGAAAGACGAAAAGTAATTTTTTTGGCTCGTTTTCACATCTCACCTTTCACATCTCACCATTCACGTTCTCACCATTCACGTCACACTTTTCACATCTCACCATTCACGTCTCACCATTCACATCTCACCATTCACATCTCACCATTCACATCTCACTTTTCACGTCTCACATTTCACGTTTCACCTTTCACGTTCTCACCATTCACGTCTCACTTTTCACGTCTCACTTTTCACATCTCACGTTTCACGTTTCACCTTTCACATCTCACCTTTCACGTTTTCACCTTTCACGTTTCACATCTCACCTTTCACGTTCTCACATTTCACGTCTCACATTTCACGTCTCACCTTTTCACACCTTATCCTTCATTAATAAACAGCCATCACCATAGCTTAAAAAGCGATAGAAGTTATTAAGTGCATGGTTGTAAATTATCTTCCAATTATCACCAACAATAGAAGCAATTAGCAGCAGCAGGGTCGATTGTGGCTGATGAAAATTAGTAACCAAGCCTTGTGCAACTTGTAATTGATAGCCCGGTGCAATAATGATTTGTGTTTTGGTAATCAAACGCTCTATTTTATTGGCTTTCAGCCAATTTACCAAAGCCGTTAAGGCATCTGTTAAAGCGATGTTTTGTGGTAAATCATAAGCATCCCATTGCGATAAGCTTGGTGTTGTTTCATTCGCTATCAACCATTCACTATTCACCTTTACGCCTAGCCAATACAAGCTTTCAATAGTTCTAAGTGATGTTGTACCTACTGCAATAATTGGTTTAGGATGGTGTTGTAGCAAATGTTCAATCAACTCAATATGCACATCAATAAATTCTGTGTGCATATCATGTTCGTTCATGGTAGCAGCTTTAACAGGTTTAAAAGTGCCTGCGCCTACATGTAGCGTTACAAAATCTTTTTCAATGTTTTTATCATCCAGTTTCTTAAATAATTCCTCAGTAAAATGTAGGCCTGCCGTAGGTGCAGCTACGCTACCATCGTGTTTGGCATAAATAGTTTGATACGTGCTTTTGTCTGCTTCTTCGGCTTCTCTATTTAAGTAAGGTGGCAAAGGTATTAAGCCTGCTATGTGCAGTATTTCGGCAAATGTTAGGTCATTATTGTTCCAGCTTAGTTCTATAATAAAACAATCGGGTAATTGAGCTACTTTCTTGGCTTCAATAGTTGTGGTATCATTTATTTTCTTCGTCAGCAATGTTTCTTTCCATTTTTTGGCACCACCAACTAAACATTTCCAAAGCACATTACCCTTTTGCAGCATAGCAGTGGTAATATCGGCATATTGTTTATGTGGTTCTAAGCAAAATATTTCTATTTGCCCACCCGTTGGTTTTGTAAAAATGAGCCTTGCTTCAACTACTTTGGTATTGTTAAAAATTAGCAAGCTATCTGCTGGTAAATGCGCATCTAAATGTTTGTACTGGGTTTCTGAAATTTTCCCACTTTTAAACACCAAAAGCTTGCTTTCGTCTCTTTTTGGAAGTGGATGCTTCGCAATTTTTTCATCGGGCAAATGGTAGCTAAAGTTGTTTATTGATAATTTTTTCGGATGAATCATTTTTGTTTAATCTTTTTAAGTAATTGATTTTCAATTAAATCTTTCTATTACACACCGTAAAATCACAGTTACGCACACTCTATTCACACATAAAAGTGAAGATATAGCGGCAATTGCTCTGTAACGCAATACTGCATTGTATTACAGGGCATAAAATACTGTGGATAAATACAACTGCTTAGAATTTGTATTTTTAGTGGGAAATTGTGTTATTTTGTGTTAATAAATGGCAATTACTAAACAAATTCTCTAACATGGTAGGTTTTCACGGCGAATACGAAGCAACGGTTGATCCAAAGGGTCGCTTCTTGCTGCCTAGTGCCCTGAAAAAACAATTGCCAGAAAGGGAAAATCGTTTCATCCTTTCGAGAGGATTTGAAAACTGTTTAACCCTTTATCCCATGAAAACATGGGAGGCAATTTTAGAGAAGTTTAAAAAATTAAACCAATTCGACCCAAAGGTAAGACAGTTCACTCGTCAGTTTTTGAATGGTGCAACTGAAATAGAATTGGATAGCGCAGGAAGAATGATGCTATCTGCATCGTTTAAAGCTTATGCGAGTATTACAAAAGATGTGGTGATAGCAGCAACGCTAGACAAGTTTGAAATATGGGATGCTGTTAAATATAATGAGGCAATTAGCAAATTGTCGGCAGATGACTTTAGCAATTTGGCAAATGAAGTAATGACTGACGACAAAATCTAAGAACCATGAATGATTTGCAAAACATAGAACAGCAGCCTGCACATTTAGATTATCACGTGCCAGTGTTGTATGCACAAACGCTTGATGGTTTAAATATTCAAGCAAATGGTGTGTATGTTGATTGCACGTTTGGTGGTGGTGGGCATAGCAGAGGTGTTTTAAAAAGTTTGGAAGAAGCAGGTAGGTTAATAGCTTTTGATCAAGATGCAGATGCGATAAAAAATATTCCTGAAGATAGCAGAGTAACGTTTGTGCCACAAAATTTTCGCCATTTGCAACGCTTTTTGCGCTTGCATAAAGTGCGTAAAGTAAATGGTGTATTGGCAGATTTGGGTGTAAGCAGTCATCAGTTTAATGAAGGTGAAAGAGGGTTTTCTATTCGCTTTGATGGCCCACTTGATATGCGAATGGATCAGCGGCAAAGTTTAACGGCTGCAACTATTGTAGCTACTTATTCGGAGCAGCAATTGCATAAAATGTTTGAGCAGTTTGGTGAAGTAAGTAATTCAAAAACATTGGCAAAGCATATTGTAGAAGCGAGAAAACAAATGCAGGTGCAAACCATTTTGCAGTTTAGGGCAATGATTAGTTCGGTTGTAAAAGGCAATCCTAATAAGTATTTGGCTCAGGTGTTTCAGGCTTTGCGAATAGAAGTGAATGAAGAAATGGAAGCACTTAAAGAGATGTTGTTGCAGTTGAATGATGTAGTAGAACTGGGTGGAAGGGTTGCTATTATTACGTTTCACTCGCTTGAAGATAGATTGGTGAAGTTGTTTTTTAAGAATGGTGATTTTGAAGATGCGGAAGATGATAACCCATTTGTGCAACACACCAAAATGCAACGCTGGAAATTGATAACAAAAAAACCAATTACAGTTGGAGCAGATGAGTTGAAAAAAAATACAAGAAGTAGAAGTGCCAAGTTAAGGGTGGCAGAACGTGTTTGAACGAGGGTTTGGCAAGATTAAAAAGATAACTCGGATTTTTTAGTTACATCATAATTAAAAGAGTGGCAGAAAAGCAAAACAATAATCAACAAGTGAAAGAAAAAAAAACAGCTTTAAAAGCTGTTAGAGATAGCATTGTTGGCGGTAAATGGATTGCTAAAAACTTAAACTTCTTTTTGTTTTTATCGGTTTTGGCTATTGTGTATATCGCAAATGGTCACATGGCCGATAGAGCCATACGAGACATTAATAAAACACAAAAAGAGATAAAGGAATTACAGTACGAATATAAGACGATAAAAAGCGAGGTAATGTTTAAAAGCGAAGAGGTGCAAGTGTTAAAGGCGGCAGAGCCATTAGGGTTAAAAATTAGTAAAGAAGTGCCGCAACGTTTGGTAAGTGAAAAATAAAGTTGCTTAATTGTTATTATAAATGGACGTAAAAAAAGACATACTATGGCGGGTGTACCTAAGCTACATTGTAATGGTGATAATATGTTTAGCCATTTTTGCAAAAGCATTTTACATACAACAGGTACAGGGCGAAAGCTGGCGCAGCATGAGCGATAGTTTGCATCAAAAAATTGAAGAAGTAGATGCAGAGCGAGGAACAATTTATAGTGATGATGGTCAAATGCTGAGTACTAGTGTACCCAAATTTAATATCTATATAGACTTTGCCGCCGATGGCTTAAGAGAGAAAAGTGGTGTAAGTTTTAGAGAAAATATAGACAGCTTATCTATCTGTTTGGCTAATTTATTTAACGATAAATCGGTAGACGAATACAAGCGTTTATTGCAGCAGGGTTTTAAAAATCGTGATAGATATTACTTATTGCAAAAAGGAATTTCTTATCGTCAATATGAGTGTTTGAAACAATTTCCTTTGGTACGCTTGGGCAAAAATAAAAGTGGTTTTATAGTAGATGAGCAAACCATTCGTTTAAATCCATACAAATTATTGGCTTATAGAACTATAGGTTTAGATAGAGAAAATGCACAAAAAATTGGCTTAGAAAAAACCTACGACACTTTGCTGAAAGGCACAACTGGTAGGCGTTTGGTGCGATATATAGCTGGTGGTGCAAGTAAACCAGTAGATGATGAACAGATAGAGCCAGAGAACGGAAAAGATATTGTAACCACCTTGGATGTTTTTATACAAGAAGTTGCAGAAAACGCCTTGATGAAGATGATGGTAGGCAATGAGGCAGTGCATGGTTGCGCTATTGTGATGGAAACAAAAACTGGTAAAGTAAAAGCAATTGCCAATTTGGGTAGAAGGCAAGATGGTACTTATTCAGAGGATTATAATTATGCGATAAGCCCATCTGAACCGGGTTCAACATTTAAGTTGGCTACCTTGATGAGTTTGCTTGAGGATAAAAAAATTACACTCAATAGCGTTGTGAATTTGAATGGTGGTTCGTGGCCAATAAATGGTCAAACGGTGTTCGATTCGGAGCAGCATGGCAAGTTTGATGTAACCGTAAAAGATGCATTTACATTGAGTAGCAATGTAGGTATGGCAAAATTGGTAGTAGCTAGTTATGGCAATAATCCTAGGCGTTTTATTCAGCACTTGCACAACATGCACCTTGATGCTTTAACAGGTATTGATATTACAGGCGAACGCAACGCTGTAATACCAAAACCTGGTACCAAAAACTGGAGTTCTATTTCATTGCCTTGGATGGCTTTTGGCTACAACATAGAAGTAACGCCATTGCAAACTGCTACATTTTATAATGCAGTTGCTAACAGTGGCAAAATGATGAGACCATATTTATTAAGCGCAGTGAAGGATGAGGGTGCAGTACTAAGCGTAAACGAGCCAAAGGTGTTGGTTGAAAAAATTTGTAGCGATGCTACTATACAGCAGTTGAAAGTGTGTTTAGAAGCGGTATGTACTGATGGTACTGCAAAAGAACTCTTTAAAAATTCTACTTACAAAGTGGCTGGTAAAACAGGTACTGCGTTGGTAGCAGATAGAAATAGAGGTTATGCAGACCAAATTTATCAAACATCATTTGCTGGTTATTTTCCTGCAAATAACCCACAATACACAATTGTAGTGGTGATAAAAAATAAGCCAATGGCTTTACTACACTACGGTTCAACGGTTGCAGGGCCTGTGTTTAAAGAGATTGCCGATAGATTGTACACTAATTATGTAAGGCAAGTAAACTATGTAAGCACCAATAAAAAAGTAGATAGTACTAGTGCTTATTACTATACAGGCTCAAAGCAAGATATAAAGCACTTAGCTAACAATTTACAACTTGGTTATAAAGATGTTGGCACTATTACAGACGAGTGGTTAGATGTGAATGTAAATAATGGTATTGTTGGTTTTTTGGCTAAACCAGTAGATGTAAAAACAATGCCACAGTTAAAAGGTATGGGGCTAAAAGATGTAGTGGTATTGTGCGAAAATATTGGGTTGAAGGTAAATGCTAAAGGAAAAGGAAGGGTAATAGCGCAATCCATATTACCTGGTCAATCTTATGCAAAGGGACAAATTTTAAACATAGAACTTAATTAATGCAAACACTACAAAACATATTATACAAGGTGCATTTGCAGCAAGTGCATGGTGCTACTAATATTCAAGTGTCTGCTATTGTTATTGATAGCCGTAAAGTACTTGCAGGTTCTGTATTTGTTGCTATTAAAGGCTTGCAGAGCAATGGTCATGCGTACATAGAGCAGGCATTGAGCCTTGGTGCAGTAGCAATTGTTTGTGAAATAATGCCTAAAACTTTTGTAGATGGCATTACATACATACAAGTGAATAATAGTAACGAAGCTGTGGCTTTTATGGCTAATAATTTTTACAGCGAGCCATCATTACGCACAAAGCTTGTAGGCGTTACAGGTACTAATGGTAAAACAACCATAGCAACTGTACTCTTTAAATTATTTACACAACTAGGTTATAAATGTGGTTTAATAAGTACTGTACAAAATCAAATTGCAAATGACATAATACCAGCTACGCATACAACACCAGATGCACTAAGCTTAAATGTTCTGTTGCAGCAGATGGTTGAGCAAGGTTGTTCGCATGTATTTATGGAATGTAGTAGCCACGCTATTCACCAGCATCGAATTACTGGCTTGCATTTTACGGGCGGCTTGTTTAGTAATATCACACACGACCATTTAGACTATCACAAAACCTTTGATGAATACATTAAGGTAAAGAAAAAATTTTTTGATGGATTGCCTTCAAATGCTTTTGCAATAAGCAATGCAGACGATAAGCGTGGCGAAGTGATGTTGCAAAATACCCATGCTAAAAAGTACTTCTACAGCCTTAAAACAATGGCGCATTTTAAGGGTAAAATATTGGATAACGCATTAACTGGTTTGCAAATGACCGTTAATGAAATGGAAGTGCATTTTAGATTGATTGGCGAATTTAATGCCTACAACTTGTTAGCAGTGTATGGTGCAGCAGTTTGCCTAGGCGAAGATAAATATGAGGTGCTTACTGCATTGAGCATGCTTACTGGTGCCGAAGGCCGTTTTGATTATGTTATTAGCAAGCAATTGATAATAGGCATTGTAGATTATGCACACACACCCGATGCTTTAGAAAATGTATTGGCTACCATAAAAAAGTTACGTAAAGGGCATGAACAAGTAATTACTGTTGTAGGCTGTGGTGGCAATAGAGATAAAACCAAACGACCTATTATGGCGCAAGCTGCTTGTACGTTTAGCGATAAAGTAATACTTACAAGCGATAATCCTAGAACAGAAGATGCTGCTACTATTTTGGCTGATATGGAAAAAGGTTTGGATAGTGCTGGTCGCAGAAAGTCAATAACCATAAGCGATAGGAAAGAAGCTATTAAAACCGCAGTGAGCTTGGCAAGAGAAGAAGACATCATTTTGGTAGCTGGTAAAGGGCACGAAAAATATCAAGATATTAATGGCATAAAGCATCCTTTTGATGATAAAAAAGTGTTGAGAGAGATGTTTGAATTGCTTGAAAAATAAAAACAAAACCACAAACGATAGTCTATTGCTATTTGCAAAAACTATCGTCTATTGACTAAAAACTATCGTCTATTATGTTATACCATTTATTTGCATGGCTAAATAAGCACTTTGAAATTCCTGGTTCGGGGTTATTTCAGTTCTTAACATTTCGCATAGCAATGGCTGTATTGTTGTCTTTAATTATTGCAACAGTTTATGGTAAACGCATTATTGTAATGCTGCAAAAAAAGCAGATAGGCGAAAGCGTAAGAGACTTAGGATTAGAAGGTCAAGCGCAAAAGAAAGGCACACCTACAATGGGCGGAATTATTATTCTGTTGAGCATTTTAATTCCAACATTATTGTTTGCAAACCTAGATAAAGTGTACATCCGTTTGATGGTATTATGTACAGTGTGGCTAGGCCTTATAGGCTTTTTAGACGACTATCTTAAAATACGTGCAAGGCAAGCTGCTAAAGCAAAAGGCGAGGCTTATACCAAAAAAGATAGCGATGGTTTGGCAGGTATTTCTAAAATTTTTGGTCAGGTTGGTTTAGGCATTATTATAGGTGCTACACTATATTTTAGTAATGCTGTAACGGTAGAAAGAGAGGTTATAACATCGCCACAGGCGCAATTGCAAAGGGGCGAAAAGCTTGCAAAAGATACCAATATTATTGTTCGTAAAATAAATGGTATTGAGAAAAAATTTGTAAAAGTAAAAACGCCAATTACAACAATTCCTTTTGTAAAAAATCATGAGTTTAATTACAGTAAGTTAATTACTTGGATGGGTAAAGGTGCCGAAGATTATACTTGGATAGTTTATATAGCTATTGTTACGTTAATTATAACGGCAGTATCAAATGGGGCTAACCTAACCGATGGGCTTGATGGCCTAGCTGCTGGTGTAAGTGCTATTATAGGTGTAGGCATAGGCGTGTTTGTGTATGTAAGTGGCAATTACATTTTTGCCGATTACTTCAATGTGATGTATATACCAAACCTTGGTGAACTATCCATTTTTGTAGGTGCATTTGTTGGTGCTTGTATTGGCTTCTTGTGGTACAATGCTTATCCAGCGCAGGTTTTCATGGGCGATACTGGTAGCCTAGCACTTGGTGGCATTATTGCTTCGCTTGCAATTATTGTTCGTAAAGAATGGTTGATAATTATTTTCTGCGGTGTTTTTTTTGCAGAGAATTTAAGTGTGATTATTCAAGTGGCTTACTTTAAATACACTAAGAAAAAGTATGGTGTAGGGCGTAGAGTTTTCTTGATGAGTCCATTGCACCACCATTATCAAAAACAAGGTTTTCATGAAAATAAAATTGTTATTCGATTTTGGATTATTACTGTGTTGCTAATGGTAGCAAGTATTGTAACGCTAAAGATTAGGTAACAAGCCCCAAAGGCGAGTTAGAAAGCCCTATCCCTAAAAGCTACTAAATTGATAATTATGAGTAAACAATTTTTAAACACTAATGGTTTTCAACGCATCCCTTTAGAGGTTGGAGGTATAATTGAGAAGCATCGCCTTGTAATACTTGGTGGCGGCGAAAGCGGTGTAGGCGCTGCATTGCTTGGTAAGCAGCAAGGCTACGATGTGTTTTTGAGCGATGGCGGTATGCTTAAACCCGCTTACAAACAAGAAATGATAGCCAATGGTATTGCATTTGAAGAAGGACAACATACGGCTGAGATAGTACTAGGTGCCAACGAAATTGTGAAAAGCCCTGGCATACCTGAAATGAACAACATGATGAAAGCCATAAGAGCCAAAGGTATTAAGGTGATAAGCGAAATTGAATTGGCTTATAGGTTTAAAGGCGATGCCAAAATTATTGCAATAACAGGTAGCAATGGTAAAAGCACCACAACAGCTTTAATACATCATATCTGTACTGTAGCTGGTTTAGATGCAGCATTGGTAGGCAACATTGGTTACTCGTTTGCTAGGCAAGTTGCCAAACAACCAAAGCCTTATTATGTGGCAGAAATAAGTTCGTTTCAGCTAGATGATATAGACAGGTTTAAACCAGATGTGGCAATACTGCTAAACATCACAGAAGATCACTTAGAAAGGTACGATTTCAAGTTTCAAAATTATTGCAATAGCAAGTTTAGAATCATAGAAAATCAAACGACAGACGATTACTTTATTTATTGCGATGATGACGAAGTAATACTCAGTAAACTAAATACACTAACCATTCATTCTAACCCACTACCATTCTCAATGAAACACGAAATCAAAAAAGGCGGCTACATTAAAGGCGATCAAATGATGCTACGCATACAAGAAGAACGCGTAAGCATGAGCATTTACGATTTTGCCTTAAAAGGTAAGCACAACAACTACAACACAATGGCAGCAGGCATTGCAGCAACTACAATTGGTATTAGAAAAGAGAAAATTAGAAAAGCCGTTGCCAACTTTCAAAGCTTAGAACATCGTAATGAATTTGTTGCATCGGTTCGCGGTGTAGAGTTTATTAACGACAGTAAATCTACCAATGTAAACAGCACATGGTTTGCACTGGAAAGCATGAACAAGACTACCATTTTAATACTTGGTGGTTTTGATAAAGGCAATAACTATAGCCTGATTGCCGACCTTGTAAAAGAGAAAGTAAAAGCTATTGTGTGCATGGGTAAAGACAATAAGAAAATTGTTGCTGCCTTTAAAAACATTGTACCTGCAATTATTGAAACACACAATGCACAAGACTGTGTAAAAGCTTGTTTTAAAGTAGCTACAAAAGGCGATGCAGTATTGTTAAGTCCTGCTTGTTCTAGCTTCGATTTGTTTGAAAATTATGAAGACAGAGGTAATCAATTTAAAGAAGCGGTAAAACAACTATAGCCATTTATGATGTTTGATTTGGGATTTTTAATTTCCTCAATTAAACATCACAGATCTAAAATCATACACCTAAAATGGTAGATACATTATTTTCTCAAATGCCCTCTGTGCAAGGGATGCGAAGCCAACTGGCATTGCGAACCCGTGGCGATAAGTTTATTTGGGCAATAGTGATTTTGTTGGCGTTGATTTCGGTGTTGGTAGTGTATAGTGCCACTGGTTCTTTGGCATATAAAATGAATAAGGGCAACAATGAACTGTATTTGTTTAAGCAAGTTGCTTTTATGATGATTGGCTTGGCATTAATTTACTTTATGCACCGTGTAAACTATACCATTTACAGTAAAGTAGCTTGGATGTTTTTTCTAGTAGCAATACCGCTATTGCTATACACATTGTTCTTTGGTACAGAAATTAATAAAGGTAGCAGGTGGATAAAACTACCTATTATTAACATGACGTTTCAAACGAGCGACTTTGCAAAGTTGGCTTTGTTTATGTACCTATCAAGAACCTTGAGTAAAAAGCAAGAGGTAATTAAAGACTTTAAAAAAGGCTTTTTGCCAGTAGTAATTCCGGTAGCAATTATTTGCGCTTTAATTATGCCCGCAAACCTCTCAAACGCTTTATTAACAGGTGCTACATGCTTGTTGTTAATGTTTATTGGCAGGGTAAGTACCAAGCATATTTTACTAACAGTTGGTATAGCCGCAATTCCTATTGCGCTTATTATAGGTGTGGCAGTATTGTTGCACAATGGTAAACAAAAGCAACAACTAGTAAGAGAATCAACTACTGAAAATAGTAAGTTGTTTAAGCGTTTTGATACTTGGGTAAAGCGTGTACAAGATTTTATGTACGCTAAAAACGAAGAAGTACCTTATCAAGTGCAGCAGGCTAATATAGCCATTGCAAATGGCGGTATTTTGGTAGGCTTGGGGCCTGGCAATAGTCGTCAGCGCAACTTTTTACCACAAGCCTATAACGACTTTATTTATTCAATTATAATAGAAGAATATGGCTTGCTAGGTGCAGCCTTTATCATATTAATTTACTTGGTGTTTTTGTTTAGAGGCATCAGGGTTTTTAGAAAATGTCCTTATGCATTTGGTGCATTTTTGGCACTAGCATTAAGCTTTACATTGGTTATTCAGGCAATAGCCAATATGGCCGTAAATGTAAGCCTAGTGCCTGTTACAGGGGTTACGTTACCATTGGTAAGTATGGGTGGTAGTTCGTTTTTATTTACTTGCGCAGCTATTGGTATTATATTAAGCGTTGCACGAAATGTAGAGATAATGGAAGGCAAAGAACCTGTACCACAAACAGATTATTTACAGCCACAAGCGGTAGCACCTAACCCCAAAGGGGAAGCAATAAATTAAGTATAAATGAGTGTACTAAACAAAAACATACAACAGTCTCACAGCAGTTCTTGTGGGGCAAGGGGGCGTATCATTATTGCAGGCGGCGGTACTGGCGGGCATATTTTTCCTGCCATAGCCATAGCCAATGCTATCAAGCAATTGCAGCCACATGCTGATATTTTATTTGTAGGTGTACAAGGTAAAATGGAAATGGAAAAAGTACCGCAAGCTGGTTATCCCATTAAAGGCTTAACAATTGCAGGTTTTAATAGAAGTTCTTTAATAAAAAATATTGGTTTACCACTTAAAATAATTAAAAGCTTTTTTCAAGTACGTACTATTATCAATCAGTTTAAACCTACGGCTGTTATTGGCGTTGGTGGCTATTCAAGCTTTCCTGTGTTGCGTGTAGCGCAAAGCAAGGGCATACCAACCTTTATTCACGAGAGTAACTCATTTGCTGGCAAAGCCAATATAATGCTTGCAAAAAAAGCAACTAAAATATTTGTAGCTACAGATGGTATGGAACCATTTTTTTCGACTAACAAAATTGTAGTTACTGGCAATCCTGTACGTGCAAATATTGCACACAGTAAGGTTACTAAAGCCGAGGCATTGTTATTTTTTGGCTTGCAAAACAATATCAAAACGGTATTGGTTGTAGGCGGTAGCTTAGGTGCTAAAAGTATTAATGATGCCATAGCTAACCACATTGAAACCTTTGCAGAACAAGGGTTGCAGTTGATTTGGCAAACTGGCAAAACCAATGCTGCATATTACAAAGCCCTAGCAAATGGCAAACCGAATGTTTGGGTAAGCGAATTTATAACCCAAATGGAAATGGGTTATGCCGCTGCCGACATAGTAATTAGTAGGGCAGGTGCAATGGCGGTAACAGAATTGTGTGTGGCTGCAAAGCCTTCCATATTTGTACCTTATCCATTTGCCGCCGAAGACCATCAAACCGCTAATGCTATGGCTTTGGTAAACAAGAAAGCCGCACTACTAGTAAAAGACAGCGATGTAAATGAAGCGTTGATAAATGCGGTATTAGAACTCAGTAAAAACGAATTAGTGCAGCAAGTGTTGCAACAAAATATTAGTGCATTGGCTATTAAAAACGCCGACGAAGTAATTGCTAAACAAATCTTATACCCTAGCCCATAAAGGACAATAATAAAAGCCAGCATTAAGTGTATAAGCATCATAAATATGAGTAACGAATTTAAAAATATTAGCGATTTTCAAACCTCACCTTTAGGGGCAGCGGGCATTATTCGGTCTATCTATTTTGTTGGCATTGGTGGTATAGGTATGAGTGCTTTGGCCCGATATTTTCATTCGAAAAATGTAGTGGTTAGTGGCTACGATAAAACGCAAACACCATTAACCAAAGCATTAGAAGAGAGCGGTATTGCTATACATTATTACGAAGATGTTGGTGGCATTCCTAAAGATGTAGATGCGGTGGTGTACACACCTGCAATACCTGCTAATCATGCCGAACTAGTGTATTATCAAACCAATGGTTATACTGTAGTAAAGCGTAGCGATGTGTTGCAATGGATAAGCGAAAGTTCTTTTAATATCTGCATTGCAGGTACGCATGGTAAAACTACCACAACCTCAATGATAGCCCATATTTTAAGACATTCAGGCTATGGTTGCAATGCGTTTTTGGGCGGTATTGCTGCCAACTATAATACTAATTTTTGGAGCAGCAACAACAATGTAGTGGTGGTAGAAGCCGATGAGTACGATAGAAGTTTTTTAAAATTGAGTCCCGATGTTGCCATTATTACATCTATGGATGCCGACCATTTAGATATTTATGGTACGGCCGAAGAAGTAGAAAATGCTTTCATTCAGTTTTCACAAAAAGTAAAACCTGGTGGTTGCTTAATTACAAAGTATGGGCTTACTAGGGCGAGTGAATTTACACTGCCAAATCATGCCACTTATAGCTTTAATAATAGCCTTGCCAATGTGCATGTAACTAACTTAAAAGTTGAAAAGGGCAGTTACAAATTTGATGTGGTGAACCAATATTGGACGGTTGATAATGTGCTGTTGCACATGGGTGGGCTACACAATATTGAAAATGCAATTGCAGCCATTAGTGTAGCAAAATATTTGAAAATAGATAACGAAAAGATAAAAGCTGCCGTTGCAGATTTTAAAGGTGTAAAAAGAAGATTTGAGTACATACTAAAACCAGGTTTAAATAACACAAGCACATCTCAAAATGGAGGTTCTAAAGCCACACATTTGGATGGTTTTGCGGCGGATGAATCTATTTTAATTGATGACTACGCCCATCATCCTAAAGAGTTAGAAGCATTGATAAGTGGCGTAAGAAGTTTGTTTGCCGATAAAAAGTTAACACTAGTTTTTCAACCGCATTTGTTTAGTAGAACCAAACATTTGGCCGATGAATTTGCTGCAAGCTTAAGCCTAGCAGATGAGGTAATTATATTGCCAATTTATCCTGCAAGAGAATTGCCAATGCCCAACGTTACAAGCAAGTTGATTTTGGATAAAATGACATTGGCTAACAAACAAGTATTGGCTAAAGAAGCCTTGTTGGCATGGATGCAACTAAACAAACCCGAACTAGTGGTAATGGCTGGTGCAGGCGATATTGATACTTTATTACAACCTGTAAAAAATATTTTAACAACCAATTAATGAACTGGAAAAAAACACTGATACAAGCATTATGGCTGCTAGCTGGCGTTGGAACAATTGTATTGTTTGGTGCTGCTATGCAACAGAAAAACCATAAAACTTGTGCAGGCGTTAATGTAGAAATTTCAGGGGTAGAAGACCATTTGTTTATTGATGAAAACGATGTATTAGCTATAATCAATAGCAAAATGGCTGTTAATAATCAAGCAACAAGTAAGATAAATATAAGCGCAATAGAAACGGCTTTAGAGGCAACAGCCTGGGTAAAAAAAACCGAACTCTTTTTTGATAATAAACAAGTACTGCAAGTAAAAATTGTAGAACGTCAACCGGTGGCAAGAGTGTTTACCGCTGAAGGCACTTCGTTTTATGTAGATAGTAATGGCTTGCGACTACCCCTTAGCGATAAGTTGAGTGCAAGAGTACCAATGTTTACCAATTTTCCAAGCGATAGACCTGCTTTGGCAAAGCCAGATAGTTTACTGCTACAAAGTGTGGTAGCAATTAGCAAATACTTGGTGGCAGATAGTTTTTGGATGGCGCAAACAGCGCAGATAGCAATTACACCACAAGCAACTTTTGAAATAGTACCAACGCTTGGCAACCAAATAATTGTTTTTGGCACTGCCAACGACTATGCAGCTAAGTTTAATAGGCTTTATACGTTTTACAAAAAAGCTTGGGTGCAAAATGGCATTAATACCTACGAGAAATTGGATGTTCGGTACAATAACCAAGTGGTAGCAGTAAGAAGAGGTACAGCGCAAATAGCGGTAGATTCTGCAAAAGCAAAAGCCATCTTACAGATAAATTTGGATGCTTTGGTTACAGACTCAATAAAAAATATTCCAACCCTTACTATAAAAATAGATTCGTTAAAAGCTAAAAAACAATTAGTTAAGTTAAATGACAAAAAAAAGTTAGCCGATAATGAATTTATGAATAATAAAAAGAAAATAAATCCGTTATCAATAGTGAAGAAATCTGCTTTGCCTAAACCAAAAGCAGAAATGAAGAAGCGTGGTAGGGGATAACAATTGATAAAAGAACAAAGCGTTGCAGCAAGCACTTTGTAAACTAAGTATAAACTTGTAACAAAAGCACAAGAGACTGACACAATAAATAAAGAGATTTTATGACTAACAACGAGGCACCAATTATTGTAGGATTGGACATTGGAACCACCAAAATTGCAGCTATTGCTGGCCGCAAAAACGAGTATGGTAAATTAGAAATATTGGGCTTTGGACGTGCCAATAGCAATGGCGTACAACATGGTCAAGTATTAAATATCGACCAAACGATTAAGGCAATTCATCAGGCGTTGCAAAACTGCTATGATAGTAACCCCCAACTGGAAATAACTGAAGTGTACGTAGGTATTGCAGGGCATCATATTAAAAGCTTGCAAACACGTGGCGATATGGTAAGGCAAGATGCCGAAACGGAAATTCAACCTTTTGAAATTGACCAGTTAATCAGCAATCAACGCAAAACTTTTATACCTGCTGGCGACGAAATTATTGAAGTGATACCGCAAGAGTTTCATGTAGATAATATCCAAAACATTAAAGACCCCGTAGGTTATAATGGTGTAAAAGTTGGTGCCAATTTTCACATTATTACGGGAGACAGAAATGCAATTAAAAACATTAGACGTGCTGTAAATAGAAGCTCTTTAACCACTAAAGATTTGGTATTGCAACCACTCGCTAGTGCTAGTTCTGTAATGAGCGATATTGATATGGAAGCAGGTGTTGCCATTTTAGATATTGGTGGCGGTACTAGTGACCTTGCAGTGTTTTATGAAGGTATTTTAAAGCATACTGCTGTTATACCGTTTGGTGGCGAAAATATTACCAACGATATACGTTTAGGTTTAGGCGTATTAAAAAGCCAAGCCGAAGCCATGAAAGTACAGTTTGGTAGCGCCTTGGCCAATGAAGCAAAAGCCAATGCATTTATTACAATACCTGGTTTAAAAGGTATGCCCGCAAAGGAAATTAGTGTTAAAAACCTAGCACAAATTATTCAAGCCCGCATGAGTGAGATACTTGATTTTGTTAGCTATCATTTAAAACAAATTGGGTTAGATCAGCGCTCTTTAAATGGTGGTGTAATTTTAACAGGCGGTGGTTCGCAATTGAAACATTTAATTCAATTAACCGAATACACAACAGGCTTAAATGCACGTATTGGCTTGCCAAACGAGCATCTAGCACCAAACCACATTGAAGAGTTGAAGAAACCAATGTATGCAACTTGTATCGGCTTAATATTAAAAGGCTATAGCGATTATGAGCATCAATACAAGCAGTTTACCGAAACCTTTAAAAGGGTAGAAATGCCTAAGGGGTTAAAAACTGAAACCGCCGTAGAAATGCCTAAAGCAATAGCTGAAACACCAGTAGAAAAACCAGTTGTAAAAGAAAGAACAAAGTTGAAATTCTGGGATAAGTTTAAAGATAATTTGATAGACTTATTTAAAGAAGAAGAAGACCAAGTGATAAAATAAGCGTTTAAGTAGTTTAGAGTTTGTGATTTGGAGTTAATGTAGATAATTCCAAATTTCAAACTCCAAATTGCGAAGCCAATACCCTTAAAAAACAAGAAATATTTACTTTACTAATCCGTAATTCCTAAGACATGATTCAATTTGATTTGCCTAAACAAAAGTCATCTATCATCAAAGTAATTGGTGTAGGTGGTGGCGGTAGCAACGCCGTAAACTTTATGTTTAATCAAGACGTAGAGGGCGTAGACTTTATTGTTTGTAACACCGATGCAAAAGCTATAGAACAAAGCAGAGTACCTAATAAAATACAACTAGGGCCATATCTTACACAAGGTTTGGGTGCAGGTGCTAACCCCGAAGTAGGTAAAAAAGCTACCGAAGAAAGCCTAGAAGAAATTAAAAAGATACTAGAGGTTAATACCAAAATGGCCTTTATTACCGTAGGTATGGGCGGCGGTACTGGTACAGGTGGTGCACCTATTATTGCACAAATTTGTAAAGAGCTTGGTATATTAACCGTAGGTATTGTTACCACGCCTTTCGGCTTTGAAGGCCCACGAAGACTAGCACAAGCAGAAGAAGGTATTAAGCAATTAAAACCACACGTAGATACTTTGCTAGTTATTAGCAACGACAAACTACGTATGCAATATGGCAACCTTAAAATGAAGGAAGCATTTGGTAAAGCAGACAATGTATTGGCTACTGCTGCTAAATGTATTACCGACATTATCAATAGTCGTGGCCATATAATTGTAGACTTTGCTGACGTTTGCACCGTAATGAAAAATGGTGGTGTAGCAATACTTGGTAAAGCAGAAGTAGAAGGTGAAGACCGTGCACAACGTGCTATTGAAGAAGCTTTGGCTTCGCCATTGCTTAACGATAATGATATTAAAGGTGCTAAATGGATACTCATCAACATTAACAGCGCCGAAGGCAATGATGAATGTACCATGGATGAACTAGAAGTAATTAACAGCTACTTGCGCATGCAAGCTGGCGAAGATGCCGATGTAATTGTTGGTATGGGTTACGATAATTCTCTTGACAAGAAAATTGGTATCACGCTAGTAGCTACAGGCTTTGATGCTAAAAATCCATTTAGCAAACCAGCTAAACCTGCGGCACCTAAACCAGAAAAAATTGTGATGACTTTGGGCTTAGAAGGTGAAGAAAAAAAACTAACACAACCTGCACCGTTGCCACAATCAACCATTCCTTTTGTAGAAGTTGATCCTTTTGCACCTCGCTTACAAGAAGATGTAGCAGAAGCACCAACTGTGTACACCAAGGATGCACAAGCAACAGAAACTTTGGTAGAAAGCTATAACGATAATGAAGTGCTACACTTTGAATTAAGCACTACCATTTCTGATGATTTTGTAACACCAAAACCAGTTGTAGATTTGCCTAAAGCACCAGCCATAGATGAAACATTACAGTTTGTAATAACTGAGCGTAACGCTAGTATTTTAAACAAACCAGACAATATTTACGCTAATCAAAAACCATTCAAATCTTGGCTGCAAGACGAAACAAAAGTGCCCGAAACACCTGCTGAAACACTAACACCTGCACCTACTTATAAAGATCCTGTGTTTGAGTTTGAAAAAGAAGAAGAAGAAGTGACAGCACCATTTGAGTTATACGAAAAACCAATAGCACCAGTACAAACAATTGTAGGTGGGGTGGGTGGTTTTGATGACTTTGATGAAGCTGAAGAAAAACGTAGAAAAGCACAAGAGCGCATACAAAAACTACGCAACCTTAGCTTTAACATGAATAGCGCAGATGCTAATAGCGATTTTGAAACAGTACCAGCCTACATCCGTCAGAAGATGGATTTATATGGCAATGCTTTTACTAGCGCAGAAAACTTTTACAGCAAATACACAGTAGGTAAAGATGAACATAACAACACCAATATTTCTAGCATCAATACCTTTTTAGATGGTAAAAAACCAGACTAGTTTTTTTAGTAGATAGACCACTGTCCACAGTTCACCATCGACCATCGACCATCAGCCGTTGATGGAGAAATTTTAGGCGAATTGTGGGCGGTAGCAACTATTTTTGTGTTGCCTGTAAGGCGGTACAATTATACTAACTACTAACAAAAACAAATAAATGTTTGAATTTTTAAAAAAAATTTTTGGAATAACCAAACAGGTTAAATTACCATCTAAAAGGCCAAATAAAGATTATCTAAAGCAACTTATTGAGAACTTAAAAGAAGTAAAAACCAATAACAAAGTAATTCCATTTACTATACAAGAACTAAAGCCCAAAGGTTTTCTAATAAAAATTGGAGGGCTTTTTGGCTTTATTCCTTTTTCTCACATGCCTTGGAATTATCAAAATTTACTTTATTGGCATATTGTTGCACCATACTTAATTGGACACAAATTTTTTGGAAGTGTTCATCGCTTAAAAGAAACACAACCAATTCACATAACTGTTGATGGACAGAAACATAAATTTCTAGAAAATGACTTAGAAATTGGAGAAGCTTATGAGTGCATAGTATTACTGAAAGCAAGCTACGGGCTTTTTTTAGAGGTTGGTTATGACTTTAATTGGGAATATGGCTCTGCCATTGGGTTAGCTCACAAATCAACATTCTTTGACACAGAAGAATACGAAAATATTAAACAAGGCGATATAATTACAACATATTTTCACGGCTACAACGCAGACAAAAAACCAATCTTTGGAGACAACATAAAAGACATAGATTTTTTAACAGGAAAACTTGACAAGTACATCAACACAACAGTTGAAGTAACAGTTAGAAAGTTGCCAAACAATAAGAACGAATACTTCGTTGACAATGTTTATCCTGCAACATTATCTGTAACAAAATCAATTTATCCAAACAACAAACAATACATCAAAGAAGTTGTAGCAAACTTCATTGACAATGAAAAAATAACTTGTGAAGTTCTTGGAATTAGTGACAAACGTAAAAAAATACAACTGAAACTAATTGACGAATACAAACGAATAAAATAACGTAAGAAGCAGCAAAGCAGGCTTCATTTTCGCCATTGTTGGTATGTAGGGCAAGCAAATGTGTGTGCATACCAACAACTGCTAAAAATTGGTTAGGTAGGTTTTAAAATGCAACAATGAAGTTGTGCTAACAAGTGGGTAAGTTTTAGAATTTTAATGTAAAAACTTGCGAAATTGCAAACATAAACTTACAGGATTACATGAATTTTAAAGAGAAGATATCGTTAGAGGAAGTATTTGGAAAAAAGTTCAGAGTGCGTGTTGTAGAACCCGAGAACAATATAGAAGCCGTAATAACTCACTATATCCACAACAATACAAATGGCGTTTCGGAATTTTATAAGACTGATGCAATACAGTTTACAAAAAATATTTTAGCAAGTAAATTTCCAAAAGAAAACATAACCTATTTAGCTGCTGAGGAAGCATTGCAGTATGGTATTTTTGAAACCTTTGATATTCCTTTTCCGCCAATAGATAAACCGAAATTTAAGTTTATAGACCTATTTGCAGGCATTGGTGGCTTTAGGTTAGCTATGCAAAATTTAGGCGGTAAATGTGTTTTTACCAGCGAATGGGATAAAGAAGCAAAGCGCACATACAAAGCGAACTTTGGCGAAACACCATTTGGTGATATTACCAAAGAAGATACGAAAGCCTACATACCAGATGGATTTGATGTTTTATGTGCAGGTTTTCCTTGTCAGGCATTTTCAATTGCGGGTAAACGAGGTGGATTTGAAGACACAAGAGGGACATTATTTTTTGATGTAGCTGAAATTATTGCCCAAAAAAAACCTAAAGCAATTTTTTTGGAAAATGTAAAAGGATTAAGAAATCATGATGGCGGTAGAACACTAGAAAAAATACTCGATGTGCTTCGCAATGATTTAAATTATTTTGTACCAGAACCACAAATTATTAATGCTAAGGATTTTGGCGTACCGCAGCAACGAGAACGAATATATATAGTGGGCTTTAGAAAAGATTTAGGAATAACATCTTTTGAGTATCCCAAGCCTATTGATAAAAAACTAACATTTTCTCAAGTTAAGGAAGATAAGACCGTGCCTACCAAATACTATCTTTCAACTCAATATGTACAAACTTTGGAAAATCACAAAGCAAGACACGAGAGTAAAGGCAATGGTTTTGGTTATGCAATTATTCCCGATGATGGTATTGCCAATTCAATTGTAGTTGGAGGCATGGGGCGAGAAAGGAATTTAGTGATAGATAATAGAATAACAGATTATACGCCAACTACTCATATTAAAGGCACGGTGAATAGACATGGTATAAGAAAAATGACACCACGAGAATGGGCAAGGTTACAAGGCTTCCCTGATAAATATCTAATTCCAGTGGCAGACGCATCTGCATATAAGCAATTTGGTAACTCAGTTGCCGTGCCCGCAATTCAAGCTACTGCAAACAAAATTTTAGAACTAATTCTGCGAAATAATGAATAAATTAAATCAATTAGGGATAACTGTAGGTATTAATAATAAAGCAGAAATTGTTTTTGATAGCTTATTTCCAAATTTTTTAGATATAAAATATAAAAAGCCATCTGACTATATTTCAACTTATTGGGAAACCTATCAAAAGCATCCAGAAGGTAATAATAACCTAAATGGTAAAATATTTGAGTATATTTTGGCTACTTTGTTTGCAAGAGAAAATCTTTTACCCTTATATATAAGTGCAAAAGTTGCGTTTGTTCCAAATGTAGTTTACGACTTAATGTTTTACACTACAGAAAGAGGCCCTATTTGCATATCTGCTAAAACAAGTTTAAGAGAACGTTATAAACAGGCTGACTTAGAGGCAATTGCTCTAAAATATGTGCATCGAAAAGCACTGAGCTATTTAGTTACCCTTGAAGTAAATGAAGCAAAAAGTGTGAAAGCTAAAATTAAAAGTGGTGATGTTATTGGACTTGACAATGTGGTTGTGGCTACAAGCAATGATTTTAATGAATTAATTGAAGAACTTAAGGGGTACAAATTTTCAGAACCTCCTACAGTTAAAGTAATAGAAAGCAATCAAATTATTACAGAGGAAAAGGTCAAATATTTAAAGTGATTATTTCAACGTTATTTTCGCCATTGTTGCTATCTAGGGCAAGCAAATATGTGTGTGCATACCAACAACTGCTACTTTGCATTTTTAATAGCTAAACATCTCTTTTGTTGTTGGTTGAATACGCATCAACGGCAATAGAAACTTCAAATCGCTTTTATTGTTCCAAAATAACAATTGGTGGGTAGCAACAAAATGACATAGCGTTATGAGAATAAACGATTTTATTTCAGTACTTACGAATTGGAAACTTACTACATACAAAGCAATCAATTTTGCAATAGGAATTTCGGCTTTACTTATTTATGAGTTTGTTGGACGGCCTATTTACCGCCCTTATATCTACAAGAATAAAATTAATGACTTTCATATTGCCGATACTTTGGGTAATACTTTTGGAACTTTGCCTACTATATTTTTCTTAATTGCAATTTTATCCAACGAAACCACAAAAGGAAACTACTTACTAAAACTTGGAACATTTAGTGTTGTAGTGTTTGAACTTGCACATCCTTTGCTTGGTAAACCAATAGACATTTGGGATATTATTGCTACAATCTTAACTGGGTTTGTTAGCCACATAATTTATAACAACCTCTTTAAAAACAGGCAGCTAAAAAAGAAAACAACCAACCGCTAACAGTTACAAGAATAGCCAAATGCCCAAAGCTACTCTTAGCCTTTTCGCCTGTATTAGCGTGGCTTTCGTCAACAGCTTTTCTTTCGCCATTGTTGGTATCTAGGGCAAGCAAATATGTGTGTGCATACCAACAACTGCTACTTTGCATTTTTAATAGCTAAACATCTCTTTTGTTGTTGGTTGAATACGCAACAACGGCAATAGAAACTTCAAATCGCTGTATAGTTCTAAAAGAAAAATTGGTGGGTAGCAACAATAATGTTTCAATGCTGTTTAATAGGAAGCTTTGGCGCAAGGTGCAGTACCAAAGGTTCTTACAGAACGCTACAACCATTTACATAGCTACCAACTAGTTGTTAGGCACTAACAAGGTTGTGGGTGTTTGCTATCACCAATTGCTTTTCTTTAGTTTCAGTTGGTTAGTTACTTCGTGCCTCGGCATACAATAAAGTTTTTGTGCCTTTACCTTCTTTGTTGCTTTATGCCAAATAATATCTACGCTACAATAAAGCCCCATAAATGTACAGAAGGTACAAGTGAAGATATTTCTTTTGTCAGCATGACATTTTGTTGTTGGTACAGCTATCCCTGTGCATCTTTGTAGGTATAACTAAAGTATTAGCAATGGCAACGGTTTTAATAACAGGTGGTACTGGTATGGTGGGGCAACAATTGATGCAATTGTTGGTGGTTAAGGGTTACGATGTAATTATTTTGAGCCGTGAACCTAGTAAAATGCGCCCTCATGCCAAGGTAAGCCATGCGCAATGGAATATTTATAGGCAGGAAATAGATGCAGAAGCATTGGCAAAGGCCGATCATATTATTCACCTAGCTGGTGCTGGTGTGGTAGATAAACGCTGGAGTACCGAACGCAAACAAGAGATTGTAGATAGTCGTACTAAAAGCAGTGCTACTTTGGTAACGGCTTTGGCAAAATTGCCTAATAAAGTACAAACCCTGGTAAGCGCATCGGCAATAGGCTGGTACGGTGCAGATACGGCAGAAAGCCTAGCCAATGGCTTTGAAGAAGATGCACCTGCAGATACAGCCTTTTTGGGCGAAACTTGTAGGCTTTGGGAAAAAAGTGTACAGCCTGTAACGCAGTTAGGTAAGCGGTTGGTAAAGCTGCGTATGGGTATTGTGCTTAGCAATACTGGCGGTGCATTAGTAGAGTTTAAAAAGCCATTGCAATTTTGCATTGCGGGCATACTTGGTAGCGGCAAGCAAATGATAAGTTGGATACATGTAGAAGACTTGTGCAAGCTATTTGTGTATGCAATAGAACAACCGCAAATGAAGGGTGCGTACAATGCGGTGGCAAGTAAGCCTGTAAGTAATAAAACACTAACACTTACGCTGGCTAAAATACTGCGTAAAAGTTGTTTTATACCATTGCATGTGCCTGTATTTGTGCTTAAAATAATGTTTGGCGAAATGAGTATTGAGGTGCTAAAAAGTGCTAACGTAAGCAACAAAAAAGTACTGGCCGCTGGGTTTACATACAATTATGCAACCGTAGAAGCTGCTTTAGAAAACTTGAAGTAATTGTAGTAAATTAATTTGGCAAAAAGCCTTTAAATACTATCTTTAAACAAACAAAATAAAAACGGCTATGAAAAAAATAATGCTAGTAGTAACGCTGGTATGTGGCTTTGGTATTGCAAGCTATGCACAGCAACAAGACACTACACTAGAACAGTATGTAGGTAAGTATGTATTTCCATCGGGTAGCGTGGTGCCCGATGTAACGGTTACTTTAGAAAACGGCGCTTTAGTAATGAGTTCTTCTGCAGGTACTTCTGCCTTAGAAAAAGAAAGTGAAGATTTGTATGTAATAGTAACTTTACAAGGCAAGGCTTTGTTTAAGAGAGATAGTAATAAGAAGATAGTAGGCATAAGCATTAATGCGATGGGCTATCAACTAGAAGGCACTAAAGAAAATAATATTGCCATTGTAGCTATTGCTGCTAAACAATAAATAACAAATGCTGGGTTATTTACACTAAAAAAGCTATCCTTTGGGGATAGCTTTTTTAGTGTAAATATGGTTGAATTAGAAACCTTTTTTAGCAACACCATCAGCGATAGCTTGTAAAGCTTTTGCTTCGCCTAAAATAGCTGCCATTTTGTTCCCTTTACCATCATGGCCACCAGCCATATAACCACCTTTTGCGGTTCTGGTAATAACTGCATCTTGCATTGGTACATTTTTTTCTTTTGTCTTTAAGCAATATGCTTTAATCATCTTACTTGTATCCATTTTGTTTTAGTTTTAACGCCTAAAATATGTAGGCATTGGTTAGTAAATAAATTAGTAGCACAAACTACAAGTTTATTTGAGAATAAGGCAAAAAACTGTGTAAAAACTAATCCACATTTCTGTATCAGGTAATGTGACTAATTTTTTTATGACTGTGCTTAAAATTGATAAAACAGCTTTAAACCCAAAAAAGTAGCGTTTTTCAAGTCTACAAAACTAGAGAATTGCTCATCTAATTTTACGGTAGAAGATGTGTACGAAGCCGCAATTTTAAACTTGCCTGTTGTATAAGCAATTTCGGGGCGGTATGTAAAGCTTAGGCCTGTGGTATCGCTAACAACGTTGTAGGCATTGCCTTCGTTCTTAAAATTATAAATACCTACACCAGCAGCTACACCTACCGAAAAATTACCAATAGTGTAGCGTGGCCCACCCAAAATAGGTATGAAGCCTATTTTAGGTGATGTATAATCGAAGTTAATAGGAATGCCACTGTAGTTAACTGTATACGTATTCTTTTTACCAGAAAAAATGCCGTAGCCCGATTTTACGTACCAGCTAAATTGCTCATTAAATAGATAACTTACTTCTACCTCACCGCCATAGCCAGCATTGTAATAGTCGCTAAATTTTCCGCTAGGTAACAATGCACTTGCACCTACTGCAAATTGCCATTTTTTATCAGTTTCTTGTGCCATAGTAGCTAGAAAGCCTAAACATAATAAACAAGCAAAAACTATTTTTTTCATACTGTATTTATTTGGTAATTAATAAGCAATAATACAAAGTGTTTGCTGTAAAATACTTTTTGTGTTGCATAAATTTCAAAGGCGGTAAATTGGTACTTGGAGAAAATTAAAAAGGCTATCGAATTGATGGCCTTTTTAAAATGCAAGTATATCTTTAGATGGTGGTATTATTTAGAACCAAAAACATAACCAATTGTGAATGTAAATGCGTTGTTTTTTGTAGTGACACCACTGTTAGTCTCTTTAACAATATTTGATAAGCCTACTAAATATCTAGCAGAAAAGTTGATGCCACTAGAAAGAGTATAATCTGCACCAAATGCTGCCCCAAAGTCTGTACTATTAATGCCATCTTTTACATCTTCGTCATTAGCTTTAGCAGAAAGTAAAAATCCAATTTGTGGTCCTGCGTAAGCTGCTAAACCATTGGCAAATTTATATTTAGCCAATATTGGTAAACTGATGTAATCAAGCTTTACTTTATCGCTGTTTACTTTATAACCCATACCTGAATATAATAATTCTGGTTGTAGGGCAAATTTTTCTCCAATTGGAAAAATTGCGAAACCACCCGCTGTTAATCTTGCTAAAGAACTTGGCGATACTGAAACACCTGACGCTTTAACAGAAACGTTAGCTAAGTTAACACCTGCTTTCACACCGAACCGAATACCTTCTGATGATAATTGTGCTGATGCAGAATACAATGTGCTTGATAAAACAAGCATTGAGAAGAACTTTTTCATTTTGTGATTTGTTGTTTTTGTTATTAAAATGCAATAGTAATGAATGACTATATACAAAACAAATAATTATAGAATTTTTTTTAAAAATTCTATAATTATACATCAATATTTAGTACACCTAGCGTTATTTACGCTTTATTTTTGGGCATAGAAAATGTATTGTATGCTAATGCAAATAATTATCTTAAACATTTTTAGCCACTTGAGTTTGTAATACCTAATTATCAAAATTATTGGTAGTATGCTATCTGTTATAATTCATTTGCATCGTATTTATTCTAATGTGCGGTGTATTGCTGTTGATATTCTCAGATAATATTTTCAATTTTATCTTAAACGTTTCTACCATCAACTTTGCCAATAAATATTTTTATTAGTTGTTAATACGCCAAGTTTTGGCTTTTTATCTACTTATAATACACACACACTTTTAAGTTTAAATATTAGGGTTGAAGTTTTTTTAATGCAAAACCCCTTGAAATAGTACAATTTTCAAGGGGTTTTTATAAATATCTAGTTATTTTACTTTTAAATATTACACATCAATTTTTGCATACTTAGCATGTGTTTCTATAAAATGCCTACGTGGTGCTACTTCGTCGCCCATTAGCATACTAAATACACGGTCTGCTTCTGCGGCACTTTCAATACTTACACGTTTTAAAGTTCTACGTGCAGGATCCATTGTTGTTTCCCAAAGTTGGCTAGCGTTCATTTCACCCAAACCTTTGTATCGTTGTATGCCTACAGCATTATCGTTGCCATGCCCTAATTTTTCTACCAATGCTTTGCGTTGTTCTTCGCTATAAGCATATTCTTGTTCTTTACCTTTTTTAACCAAGTACAAAGGTGGCTGCGCTACATACACATTACCTTGTTCTACCAAGGCCTTCATGTAGCGGAAAATAAAGGTTAAAATTAATGTTGCAATGTGGCTACCATCTACGTCAGCATCTGTCATAATAATTAGCTTGTGATAACGTAGTTTGGTAGTA
Source organism: Flavobacterium sp. (assembly GCA_030053925.1). Taxonomy (GTDB): domain Bacteria; phylum Bacteroidota; class Bacteroidia; order Chitinophagales; family Chitinophagaceae; genus Parasediminibacterium. The sequence goes on along the minus strand of JASGCX010000001.1, from coordinate 51,882 downwards.
TTTAAAGCCTTTGGATCTTCGGGTGTACCAATGGTTACGCCCATAGCGGTGAAGATGTTTCTAATTTCCTCACTCTCATAAATTTTATGCTCCATGGCTTTTTCTACGTTCAATATTTTACCACGTAGTGGCAGTATCGCTTGATAGCTTCTGTCTCTACCTTGCTTGGCTGTACCACCTGCCGAATCGCCTTCCACTAAGTATAGCTCACATTTTTCAGGATTACGTTCGCTACAATCGGCCAGTTTACCTGGTAAACCACCGCCACTCAACACCGTTTTACGTTGTACCAAGTCACGGGCTTTTTTAGCTGCCATTCTTGCCTGTGCGGCTAAAACTACTTTGCTAATAATATTCTTAGCCTCACGTGGGTTTTCCTCTAAAAACGCCTGTAATACACGGCTTACGGTACTATCTACCACACCGCTCACCTCACTATTACCAAGCTTAGTTTTGGTTTGTCCTTCAAATTGTGGCTCAGGTACTTTTACCGAAATAATAGCACTCAACCCTTCTCTAAAGTCGTCACCTTCAATTTCTACTTTCGCTTTTTCAAACAACCCTTCTTTATCGCCATAGCTTTTAAATACACGGGTCAGGGCTCGTCTAAAACCTGTAACGTGTGTACCGCCTTCAATGGTGTTAATATTATTTACGTAGCTGTAAATGTTTTCTTTAAAATCGTTGTTGTAGGTTAATGCTACATCTACAGTTACATTACTTCCCTCATCGTAACCTTCAACGTTTAGTGTTTTAGATAATAATGGTTGCCTATTAGCAGTTTTATCAAGCATTTCTACAAACTCTACAATACCGCCTTCGCTATAAAAATTTACGCAATAGTCGGAGCCATCATCATTTTTCTCTCTTAAATCAGTTAAAGTAATACTAATTTTTTTATTCAAATACCCCAATTCACGTAAGCGACCTTCTAGTATTTCTTTTTTAAAAACTGATTCTTGCATAATGGTCAAATCGGGCCAAAAATGCACAGTTGTACCTGTTCTATCGCTTGTACCTATTTCTCTTACAGGATAAGCTGGTACACCACAATGGTATTCTTGCTCGAACATTTTACCATCGCGTTCTACTGTTACGTGCAAGGTGCTACTCAATGCGTTCACACAACTTACGCCCACACCGTGCAAACCACCACTCACTTTGTAGCTGCCTTTATCAAACTTACCGCCGGCGTGCAGCACCGTCATTACTACTTCTAGTGCACTACGTTTTTCTTTTGTGTGCATGGCTGTAGGAATACCACGGCCATCGTCTTTTACTGTAATACTATTATCTTCATGAATGGTTACAAAAATGTTTTTACAGTAACCCGCCAATGCTTCATCTATCGAGTTATCTACCACCTCGTACACCAAGTGGTGCAAGCCTTTTACGCCAATGTCGCCAATGTACATGGCCGGTCTTTTTCTCACCGCTTCTAAACCTTCTAAAACCTGTATACTATCGGCACCGTAGCTGCCTTGTTGAGGATTCAATTCTTCGCTCATATTTTTTATTCTATGCTGTTTTTAAGAAAGGGCGTGAAGATAAGCTATTTATGGGCTTTAAGGGCATTTTGCTGCGCCTCATTTTCCACATTTTTAAACCTGTATTTTTATTTTTTGGGGACAAACTTTCGTACTACTATTTAGCACCTGTTGCGTTGCACACAGCGGCTTTTTGTAACCCCTTTCAGCAACCACTTTTTGCAGTCAAATTCATAATTATCAATTCATCACTATCTTCCAACAATTCACTTTTCACTTATCACAATTCATCTTTCAAAACGTACCATTCACTTTCAACAATTCACAATTCACTTTTCACCATTCACCATTCACAATTCACTTTCAACCATTCACTTTCAACCATTCACTTTCAACCATTCACTTTTCACCATTCACTTTTCACGTTTCACCTTTCACGTTTTCACCATTCACCTTTCACCATTCACTTTCAACCATTCACTTTTCACCATTCACTTTTCACGTTTCACCTTT
>JASGCX010000001.1:29544-49782 GCA_030053925.1 Flavobacterium sp. | reverse complement strand
CACGTTTTCACCTTTCACTTTTCACCTTTCACCATTCACGTTTCACGTTTCACGTTTCACGTTTCACATTTCACGTTTCACTTTTCACGTTTTCACCTTTCACTATTTGCTTGCCCTTAGCATGTGCCATTTATTGGCAAATCCCAGCAATCGTTCTACGGTAAAACCTACAGATTTTAGCGTTCTTTTTACTTCGCCTTTACTACAATAAGTTACTAAAATGCCATTTGGCAATAGCATGTTATAGAGTTTTTCAAAAACAGCTTTAGTCCAAAGTTCAGGTTGGTCATTAGGGGCAAATGCATCGAAATACATAAGATGAAATTGCTGATTGGTTGTTAGTTCTAACAACGATTGCTGCCATTTGGTAAGGGTAAAATGTTTATCAAGTACTATTGATTTTTGCCATTCGCAGCTATGTAATTGCTTCCATTCGGTTATCATTTGCAATTGCTCATCAAAATTTAATTGTTGCGCTTCTTGGGGCAAAATAGGGTAGCGTTCAATACTTGTATAATTAATAGCAACTTGTTGCTGCTGTGCAAATTGCCAACTAAGCAAAGCATTTAAACCAGTACCAAAGCCCATTTCAAAAATGTATATTGGGGTTAGGTTTTGAGTTTCGTGTACATAGCGCAAACCAGCTTCTATAAATACATGCAAGCTTTCGCCAATAGCCCCACTTGTACTGTGGTACGTGATATTTTTTTCTGGTAAGGCAATGGTAGTACTGCCATCGTTAGTTATTTGAATAGCCCGTTTCATAATTGCAAATAAATACTTTTTAAAATCATCATTATCTTTCGTTTATGAATTATGTTGCGCATTTGCAAAAAGACAAAAAACTTGCAGTAACACTTGGTGCTACTGTACTCGAATTACAACTACGAAAAAACATTCCGCTGCGCTTAATGGCCAGCATTATGAGCCAGCAATTAAGTACCAAAGTGGCATCGGTTATTTATAGTAGGTTTTTAGAGTTGTACAATGGTAACGAACCCAAACCACAGCAAGTGATAGATACGCCTTTTGAGCTGTTAAGAGGTATTGGTTTAAGCAACAACAAAGTGGCTTATGTACAAAATGTTGCGAGGTTTTGTATAGACCAAAAAATAACCGATAAAAAGCTGCAAGCGATGAGCAATGAAGCTATTGTGGCTTTGCTTACGCAAATAAAAGGTGTGGGCAAATGGACAGTTGAAATGCTACTAATGTTTAGCCTCGGCCGTGAAGATGTGTTTGCAATAGACGACTTGGTTATTAGGCAAATGATGGCAAAACTGTACAAGCTAGATGCAACTGATAAAAAGGCTTTTAGAGAAAAACTGCTTAAAATTTCTAGTAAATGGCAACCTTATAGAACCTATGCTTGCTTGCATTTATGGCATTATAAAGATGCTGTACCTGATTTATAATTTCTTATTTATGATTTGAAATTAGCGGTATGTAATTATAAATCTCAAATCATAAATTCCAAATTAATGGCCTTCAAGCAGCAGTCTAATACTTTCTGCTAGAATTTCTTTTTTTGTTGCTTCAAATATGGGCAGCTTATCTTTTGCAAGGCGCAATTGGTAGTTTTCGCCAACGGCTAATTTTTTATCAAAATCAGGATTCCATTTTGTAAACTGCGCTACATCCATTTCTAAAAACTTAATCACAATTTTAGAATTGTACCGCCCATTAATGCTAGTTGTGGTGGTGCTATCTAGCTCTTGGTTTGTAAGCGGCTGTACTATTTTAGTAGCAGCATTGGCTTTAAAATCGGTGGCTTCTTGCTTGGTCATAGTTGTTAATCCGCCACTGCCTTCAAACAAATAGTGCGTACCGATGAATTTTTTTACGTGTGTTCTAGTTTCTTCTCTTAAAAAATATTGCAAATCCCAAAAGTCTCTACTACCACTTTTTCTAATGGCTTGTCTTACTCTGCCTGCGCCACCATTGTAAGCTGCCACTACTAGCAACCAATCGCCAAATTGGTTGTAGAGTTCTTTCATCAATTTTGCGGCAACTTGTGTGCTTTTAGTGTAATCGGTGCGTTCGTCTATTGGCGAAACTTGTAGCCCAAAACGTTTGGCTTCATAATCCATTAACTGCCAAGGGCCTACAGCACCAGCCCACGATACTAAGCCACTGCGTAAATGGCTTTCAATAACGCTTAGGTACTTCATTTCTTTAGGTACGCCGTATTGCGTTAATATTTGATCGTAAAGGGCAAAATAGGGGCGGCCCCATTCTTTCATTTTAGTTAATTCTTTGCCTTGCTTGCGTATGTAGTCTTGTACAAAAGGCACTGCTTTTGGGCTTAGCTGCGAGAGATAAGGTTTGTTGGGATTAAATTTATCGTTGGCAAATAAACTGGTAAAACCAATTTTATCAAGGTGTAAAGTATCGGTAACTACTTGGCCATAAGTACTATTTATAGCGCAAGCCACAACTAGTGCTAAGTAAAAATGGTAGGTGCGTAACCGTGCCATAACATCTTGTTTTATATCTTCAATAGCGATAGTAATTACACCCTTCTACTTACTAATTGTAGCAGCAATGTTTAATAGCGTTGCTTCTTCGTAATGCCTTGTCATTATTTGCGCACCAAAAGGCATACCGTTGCTGTGCGTAAATAATGGTACAGAGATAGCAGGAATACCAACCAAATTAGCAAATACGGTATAAATATCACCTAAAAACATCTCAATTGGGTCGTTGCTTTTTTCGCCAATTTTGAATGCTGTTGTAGGCACTGTTGGAGAAATAATGGCATCGTAATTGGCAAAAATATTGGTGGTTGTTTGTGCCAATAATTGCCTTACTTGTTGTGCTTTGGTAAAATAAGCATCAAAGTAGCCCGCACTCAATACGAATGTGCCCAATAAAATTCTACGTTGTACTTCTTTGCCAAAAGCTTCGCTACGAGATTTTTTATACAAATCAGTTAAATCATCATCGGCTGATAATTGGGCACGATAACCAAATTTTACGCCATCAAAGCGAGATAAGTTGCTGCTTGCTTCTGCTGTGGTAAGTACATAATAAGCAGGTACTACATAGTCAAGCATAGTAAAATCAATGGCTTCTACAGTGTGCCCTTGTGCTTGTAGGTTGGCTAATTTAGTGTGTAAGGCTGCGGCTATTTCTGCATCTAAACCTTTGTGGTTGAGGGTTTCTTTAAAATAAGCAAAGCGGTATTTTTTGTTAGTGTCTGTTAGTTGTTCATAATAATTTGGCACTGCTTTTTGCGAAGCAGTACTATCAAAATCATCTGCACCAGCCAGCACTTCAAGTACCAATGCTGCATCATCTACATTTTTAGAAAAAATACCAATTTGATCAAAAGAAGAGGCATAAGCAATTAAGCCGTAACGAGATACACGGCCATAGCTAGGTTTTAAACCTACAATGCCACAAAAATCTGCAGGCTGACGTACAGAACCACCGGTATCGCTACCAAGTGACACCATGCATAAACCTGCCTGAACTGCAACTGCCGAACCACCCGAAGAACCGCCAGGTACTCTTGTTTCGTCAATAGCATTTTTTACAATACCAAAAGCAGAGTTTTCGCTACTGCTACCCATTGCAAATTCGTCGCAGTTATTTCTACCAATAATTATAGCACCTTCGGCTAATAAATTTTCGGTAACTGTGGCATTATAAATAGCAGTGAAATTGTCTAAAATTTTAGAAGCAGCAGAAACTTGATGCCCTTTATAGCAGATAACATCTTTTAACGCCACCACTACACCATGTAGTTTTCCTAGTGGCACACCATTGGCACGTGCTTTATCAAGTGCAACAGCTTGTGCTAGTGCATCCTGTGTAAATACTTCTAAAAAAGCGTTGAGATGTTTTTTGGCTTGTATGCTATCTAAATAAAATTGAACAGCAGCCACACAAGTGGTACTGCCATTTAATAATTGTTTATGATAGTCTTTGATGCTGTTAAAACTGAACAATTGATTTTGTTTGACTTTTATTAAAAAAGAGATAGCGTTTTTATGAGGGTTTATTCCCACTCTTTAATAGCGTCTTTGGCTCGTTTTTTTTCTACATTTTTGCATAATAAAATGCTTATTTCGTATAGCAACACCAAAGGAATACTGCAAATGATAGTACTTAGCATATCGGGCGGTGTAATAATAGAGACTGCAATTACAATAATTACAATAGCGTGCCTGCGGTACTTACGTAAAAATGAAGTGCTTACTACATCTATTTTAGCTAAAAAATAAAGCACCAAAGGCAATTGAAATGCTAAACCCGAACCTAATATTAATGGCACAATAGTATTGAAGTAGCTTCCAATAGTCCAAAAGTTTTGTATATTATCGTCTAACGAGAAGTTAGCGAAGAAGTTGATAGTATAAGGTGCAATGAAAAAGTAACCAAATAATACGCCTGTAAAAAATAGGGTAGATACCCAAAAAATAACACCTCTAGAATTGCTTAACTCATTCTTTTTTAATGCAGGTTTTACAAAACGCCAAAACTGCCAAAATATGTAGGGGAAAGCAATAATAAATCCACCAATAAGAACGATATTTAAGTAAACATTGAATTGCCCTGCAACTGCATTGCTTTGCATCTTCACGTTTATTTGTGTTAAGCAAAGTTGACTGCCTAATCCCAAACGGTTTCCCAATTTGCATAAGTACACATAAGTTGGAAAGTTAGAATGGGTGGGGCCCATTAACACCTTTTTTACAATAAAATTATTGTAAACGACCATTACAATTGCACCGGCAATAATGGCAATAACAGACCTTAACAAATGCTTTCTAAGCACATCAATATGCTCTATAAAAGACATTTCTTCATTAGAATCTGAACTTATTCTTTTTTTAAAAAGGCTCATTAATTTGGGGGAAAAATACGAGTGTATGGTATTTAATAAAATAATACCTCGTAAATGAATTGCGAGGTATTAATGGTTTAAATTAGTTAGAAGTTGAGTTGTTTTTTGTAGAAGTGTCCTCGTTAATATGGTCTTCTATTTCTTTTTTAACATTGTCTTTTGCATCTTTAAATTCTCTAATTCCTTTACCTAAACCACGCATTAATTCAGGTATTTTCTTACCACCAAATAGAAAAACAACAATTACAAGAATTAGTATTAAATGTTGTGGTGCAAATAAATCTCCCATGACTATAAAATTTAGAAAGCAAATGTAAAAGAAAATACAGTGTAACAAGCAACAAAAAAGCGGAAATTTAGTTAAAACTAAATCTTCCGCTTTTAAATATTTGTGAGAAAAGCTATTTAATGCGTTTTTCTTGAATTCTAGCACTTTTACCAAAACGCTCACGTAGGTAAAATAATTTAGCACGGCGAACTTTACCAACTTTGTTTAAGATGATTGATTCGATATTAGGCGATTGAATAGGAAACAAACGCTCAACACCAATACCGTCAGAAATTTTACGAACAGTGAAAGAAGCTGTACCACCAACGCCTTGTAATTTAATTACATCGCCGCGGAAACCTTGAATACGCTCTTTACCGCCTTCTACAATTTTATAATTTACGGTAACATTGTCACCTGCTTTAAATTTTGGATGTACTTTCTTAACTGTAAGTTGCTCGTGTACAAATTGAACTGCTGATTGCATGACTAAATTTTTTCGGACTGCGAAGGTAGGGGGCTATTTGTAATATTCCAAAATAAAAATCCCAAATTTTAATATGCAATTTGGGATTTTTATTTATTTCTTATTTTTCGCTACCTATCTAGCCATGTTTACAGCACGTTTTTCACGAATTACTGTTACTTTAATTTGGCCAGGATACGTCATTTCTGTTTGAATTTTCTGCGCAATTTCAAAGCTTAGTTTATCGCTGTCGCCATCGGTTACTTTTTCAGCTTCTACTATTACACGTAGTTCTCTACCTGCTTGTATGGCATAGGCTTTTTCTACACCTTGGTAGCCTAAAGCTAGGTTTTCAAGGTCTTTAATGCGTTGCAAATATTGTTGCATAATTTCGCGTCTTGCACCTGGTCTTGCACCGCTTATCGCATCGCAAGCTTGTACAATTGGCGAAATCACATATTGCATTTCCATTTCGTCGTGGTGTGCGCCAATAGCATTTACAATAGCCGGGTTTTCACCGTATTTCTCAGCCAATTTTGCACCTAACAATGCGTGGCTCAATTCTGTTTCTTCATCGGGTACTTTGCCTATATCGTGTAGCAAACCTGCACGTTTAGCCAATTTAGGATTCATGCCTAATTCGGCAGCCATTATGCCACAAAGGTTAGCCGTTTCACGGCTGTGCATTAATAAGTTTTGACCATAAGAAGAACGGAAACGCATTCTACCTACCATTCTTATCAATTCTTTGTGTAAGCCATGTATGCCCAATTCTATTACGGTTCTTTCGCCTATTTCAGCAACTTGTTCGTCTAGTTGTTTGCGTGTTTTTTCTACTACTTCTTCAATGCGTGCCGGGTGAATTCTACCATCTGCAATTAAGCGTTGCAAGCTTAACCGTGCAACTTCTCTGCGCAATGGATCGAATGATGACAACACAATTGCTTCAGGTGTATCATCTACTATTAAATCTACACCAGTTGCAGCTTCTAGGGCACGAATATTTCTACCTTCACGGCCAATAATTTGGCCTTTAATTTCGTCTGTTTCTAGGTTAAATACAGATACTGTGTTTTCAATAGTTTGCTCGGCAGCGGTACGTTGAATGGTTTGAATTACAATTTTACGTGCCTCTTTATTGGCTTTCAATTTGGCATCTTCAATAATTTCTTGTTGAATAACCAATGCTTGAGAAATAGCTTGACTACGTAGGCCTTCTATCAATTGTGCTTTTGCTTCTTCGGCTGTAAGGCCTGCTACTTTTTCTAATTTGCGAATGTGCTCTTCTTGATGTTTTTCTAACTCTGTACGCTTAACATTTACAACTTCAATTTGCTTGTTAAGGTTCTCTTTAATGGCCTCGTTTTCTTTAATTTGTTTGTCTAGCGCAATCTCTTTTTGGTTGATGGCTAGTTCTTTTTGTTTGGTTCTCGCTTCAGATTCTACAATTTTTTTGTTACGTTCTAAAACGTCTCTGTCGTAATCGGCTTTAAGTTGTACAAACTTTTCTTTAGCCTCTAATTGTTTTTCTTTTTTTAAAGTTTCTGCTCTTAATTCTGCTTCTTTAATAAGCGAGTTGGCTTTGGCTTCTGCCTCTGCCACTTGTTGTTGTGTGTTTTTAGCGAAAATTATTTTCCCCGCTACAATCCCTACTATTAGTGCAAGTACACCAATTATTATTACTGAGTAATCCATGCTGTTGGCAAGTTTTTAAAAATGGTTCAAAATCATATTTCTAAGTGGTCGCAACCTGTTTTCTATTTCCAAAAAAACGATGCGATAAATGCGAAGGTAATTAAATATGCTTTGTAATATGAAGTGATTTTACAAGAAAGGTAGACTTTATATTTGGATGTTTGCGAAGTGCTTGTAAATACTATAATAACCAAAAAAATAGCTATCCAATTTGCAACTGCTTACGCATCGTTTTGGGCAATTAAGTGGTAAGTAAAAGTGTTTTTTTAAAACATTATTGTAACAATGGCAATTATTAAGTTGCTTCTGATTTTGTTTTTTTTACTAAACAATATATTCTCCATCAACAAATTGCGCTGCCTTTTCTTAACGCTCAGGGCTATTACTGCTTCTGTTTTATTTGCCAATATCGGGTTAATGGAAAAAATAGTTGGTAAAATTCGCTATAATGCTATATGGTATTAGCTTTGAGGCCAATTATGTAGCATTGGTTTATAAAATCACCGTGTTTTTATACACTGGTTATGATGTTGCGCTAAGGAGGAAAGCTAGTTACATAATGCACGAATGGCTTTGCTTTTATAGCACCGATATGGTTATTTTGAAAATGCATCTAAGCCCTCTAAATGTAAAGCATTTACTTAGGCAGAAGATGATAAAAGTATTAAAAGCATTGGCAGTTTAAAGGCATTATCAACCAACTGGCTGGCAACTGAAATACCAACCACCATGCAATTTATTGATTTTAAAGGGGGCCATTTTTTATTTAGCACACAGGTGCTTTAGCGGCTGATGTAGGTGGCTTTTATTGCTCTGCGTGTGTAGATGATTGGTACCACAATAAAGATGGTACAATTAAGCGTGTAATAATAACTACCAAAGGGGTAAAAGCAGAGAAATAGCTTATTAGGTTACTTCATTTTTAAAACTGCATATTCTGGATGTTCAGGATTTACTACTAAGGCTTGCTTTTGTTGGTGGATGAGTACGTCCATTTCCTCCATTGGTATGGCACCCAATAAAGGTTCTGCATTGCCCTCTAATACAAAAGCATTGCAAGTAGCAATTCTATTGGCAAACTTTACCATTACTGGGCCTACTGTATCATATTCTACAACCAACCCATTGGCTAATACAGCTTTGCGTTTTTCTATAAATGGTAATTGTAGCACAGCCTGAATATTCTCGTTAATGCTCATCATAAAAGCACCACTGTCTGCTAAAATATTTACGTGCATGCTTCTTACTTCGTCTTCACCTATAATGTTTCTGCGAGCCAATGCTAAATCATCAGCATTTATTAGTTCTATATCTGCATATACTAAACCCATGTTGTAAATTTTTGCTGAAATTAAGTAATTTTTCATTGGTCTATTGCCCATCATCTTCTTTGGGGGCATAAACAATTTTTCATTTTTTGCTTCGTTTTTAAATGGTTGCCAACATTTTAAAGGTTGGCAACCATTGGCTCGCAGCAGAAAAAATTTATGCACCATCTTCTTTGGCCTTTCTGCGAATGTGTACAATGCTAAAATCATAATATTGTTCTACCACCTTAGTATTGTCTACGTGGGCTAATAGTAGATGCAATAACACCTCGTACAAATACACAGCTATGGCATTGCGAAGTGTTTTACCATCTGAACTACCTGTGCTTACAGAGCTTTTACTGCCTAATTGTTCGCTTCTTTCGGTTTTAAAATCTGTTAAAAACTGTAAACTAATGGTATCTCTACCTGCTTTCAAGTCTGTTTTATGTGCTGCGCAAAAGTCTGCCACACGTTGCAGCAATACAGGTGCATTAATGATGGTAATGTTGTTGTATTCAGATTTACCATGAGGAAACACTTCGTGTTTTACACTATCGTTATCGGCAAACACATAGTTTACTTCTTTAAAAAGACTATCAATAAAATCTTCAAACTTGTCTAAAAGAGCGTTCACAGAATCTGTATCGTTTTCACGGTCAATAGTGCTTTTGTCTTGGGTAGAAAGCCAAGCTTTGTAAGGTGCTAGTAGGGCTGTTAGTTTGGTAATAAGCACATCAAACTTACCGCCTTCGTTATTGGCTTTAAGGCTTTGCAAATGGGCATCTACAAATTTGTAAAACTTACCGCTACCTACTGTAATGTGTGCAAATGGATTGCTGAAAAATTGACTAATCATAATGGAGTTGTTTTAGATACTAAAGTACAACCTTATGATAGAATTGTGTACTACTAAGAGATACGATTTTATTAACAGTATGTTAATTTATACCCTAACATGTTGCAACATGTTAGGGCATTTAAACTTAAAATAAGCAAGGTGTTGCAACATGTAGGTGGTTTTAAGCCTAAAATAGGCAAGGTGTTACAACATGTAGGTGGTTTTAAGCCTAAAATAAGCAAGGTGTTGCAACATGTAGGTGGTTTTAAGCCTAAAATAAGCAAGGTGTTGCAACATGTAGGTGGTTTTAAGCCTAAAATAAGCAAGGTGTTACAACATGTAGGTGGTTTTAAGCCTAAAATAAGTAAGGTGTTGCAACATGTAGGTGGTTTTAGGCTTGAAATAGGGAAGGTATTAGCGCAACCAAGAGGTTTTAAGTTTGAAATAAGAAAGGTGTTGGATGGAGTGGACGGGTTTAAGGGTAAAAGTTGGTGTAAGTTTGTGGGCTGCAAGCTACATCCAACTAATAGTATATAATAGTTGCATCTTGAACTGATTTAATAGTTAAGTTCTTTAAGTTTTTTGTAAACACGATTGGCAATTATAGAATTTCCAATACGATTAAGATGTAGACCATCACTTCTCATACCTAATGGAATCACACCATTAGTAATATCTAATTTATCTTGAATTGATGGTACATATCCTATATCATCCATTTCTTGATCAGTTGGGGGAGATATGTCAATGTAATTATTGGGATACATATTTTTTAGCAGTATATCCATTTGTTGGTCATTCGCATAATTAGTAGTTCCTATGTAAGACTTCGAGTGTTTTAGCATGCCAAGTACAATGAATTTCTTGGCTTTATTAAAGTCAATAGAATTTTTAATAATATCGAATACATTTTTTCTAGAAGCGATTGTTGATAAATCATTATTGCGTCCCATCCAAATAACGCTAACACAACTATCTTGTTTGAAACCTTGATCGGGTATGAATTGTGAAAATGGAGGGATTTTAGCATTTGTAGCATTTTTTGGTTTTATATAATAAAATTCGGTAAATGGTGGCACTAGTTCATTAAATGTTCTACGAGTTATCGTACACTTAACCCCATTTATACTTCCATCAATGGAAACTTCTCCATTAAAAGCCGCTGTTGACAAGAAGTAATTAGATTTTGATACACCTCCAACTGTTGATACTAAAGAATCAATTGGAATTTCGCTTAAATTACTAAATGAGTTGTTGTGCAATTTAATATATATTCCTAATCCACCTTGCCTAGCAGCTATTTGCTCTGCATTTTGTCCCCCAATTCCTATATTATATATAGTTCTATTTGGGAGAATCTTGATTAATTGCCCTGGATAAGTATAATCCGCCACCCCTGCTGTCAAGCTATCGCCAATAAAGTTTATAGGCAATTTTTCATTTGGCTCAATTTCTGTTTTTACACAACCTAAAAAAAAGAAAATGAATAGAACAGTTAATTTCTTCATTGCTTAAAATTTAAAACTTAAACCACCATTAAAATAAGATAAGTTGCTTGTGCCGCCTTCAACCCATAAGCCAAAGTTTGGGGTAAAGTATCTTCTAGCACCAATATGTAAGCCATTAGCAAAACCGCTTTTAGCAGTATTTGAGTTATTAGTATTTTCTGTAGCAAAAAGCAAGATATAGCCCCCACTAATTCCTACATAAGTTTCGTATTTCTTAGAGAGACCTATATAGTCGTTAAAATATCCATTTACTCGTAATCCTGCATAAACAGCATTTTCTTTAAACGAGAATGATTCTGTGCCATAATAATTCTCATACGTGTAAGTATGGCTACTGTACGAAATAGCACCGCCTATGGTAACTGGTAAATTTTTAATTTTACGTTCGTATATTATAGATGTGTTGACGGGATTCGATTCAGAATAGCCATCTTTAAAGTAAATACTTTTAATACCAACACTCGCACTTAAATAATAATGAGGTACAGTAGATTTTGGTTTTGTTGGTTTTTGCCACACAATATTAATTGCGCCTAAATCTATAATCCCAAATTCATTTGGCACTTGTTCATCTTTGGTATTACGTATATTATCGTAAGAAAAAAATGTTGCTTTAGATAATTTTTTTGCATCCGTTGGAATGTCTTTATATGTAATGCTACCTAATATTGTAGAGTCTGGGGCAAGCGTTATATTTATAAGGAAGTTATCGCCACCTGTGTAGTTGCCTAAAGAATAATTTTTGCAACTATATTCTGTGGAAGAAGTATCAACTTTTGCTTTGGCATTTTCGTTATCTATAATATGAATAACATGTTTTTCTTTAGTTGGGTTTGTAATTTCGAAGAAAACGGAAACAGTTTTCTCGTTTAAATCTCCAACACAGCTAACAGTTTTAAATTTTATTTTTGGGTATAAGGTTTGTTTTGTCTGTTGTGCAAAATTTGCAGTAGGTGCAACTGCTAAAAAAAATAAGAAGAAAATAGTTGGTGAAATTTTTTCAAGAAACATAAGAATGAATATATTTAATTTATGTCGCTAAGGATTTTGTTTAAAGGTACTTCCAAAGCCTTTGATATTTTATATAGTTGATATACAGATGTGTTGATTTCACCAAGCTCAATTCTGCTAAGTTGCTTATATTCAATATCAGCTTCAATTGCCAATTGATTCATCGATAAACCTTTTTTCGTTCGAATATTTCTTATTCTACTACCAATTTCAGACGTTAATATCTTTTTTGCCTCATGCATTATGTATAAGTACTAATATAACAAAGATATAAAAAGGAATAAATTGTCCTATGTCATATTTGACATAGACAGTAATTTTCAATATTGTCTTTTTGCTACTACTTTAAAATGTATGCTAGTAAAAAAACAAGAAGCAGCAAGGATTTACGTTGAATATATGTTATTGTGCGAAATAACTATTCAAGTAAATTGCCCTCACTGCAAGGGTGTAAAAGTGAGGAAAAAAGGTAAGAAAACAACAGGTAAGCGAAACTTTCTTTGCCTTAATTGTAAAAAACAGGTTCAATATGCGTATTTTTATAAAGGTGCAGACCCAACTAAAAAAGAGTTAGTTAAATTAATGACGCTGTTAGTTCGAATTTGCAATCAGTTAGTTTAGATTTGCAATCCGGTCTTTAGAGCAAAGAATTTTAAACCCTGTATTCTATTTACATAATTATGAAACTTCCAAAATATCAACTTACAGCAAACGACAAATTGTTGAGTTATGAATTTACTAGCAAAGTACCACTTGTTATTATAGACAAGCGGTTGAATAAATTAGATAATGTTGTATTATTTCCAGAGAAGGTAGAAAAGGCAAAAAAAGTTATAGAAAAAATAGGGCTACCAAAACAAAAACAACATTGTTAAACGCTGCGTTCTATTTTCTTCCAAAATAGATGTCATGTATGACCCTCAAGTTGCTTACTTATCCTAACAATCATCAAAATCAGCGTTCCATTCCTTCGCTTTTAAAACTCAAAACTCGTACTCGCTTTTGGGTTATCTAGTTTAAAACTTTTATCGCTAGCAGCAGCTTTTACATGAATGATATTGGCTTGCTTTTGTTCAAATTCGTATAGCAAACTACAGTATACATCAAGCCTTTTTAGCGATGTAATATTTTCTACTTCAAGGTACACCCAAATGCTTTCAAGCCTTTGCTCGTAGCCTATATAGTGCATGGTTACAGGTTTACCATCTACTTTTAGTTGTAGTTTAGTTTGCAGGTAAGCATTTAAAAGTTTATCTACCGCAGCTTTATCGGTAGGGTGTTGCAGGTCTAGCTTGGTAGTATTGCCAAATTTCTTAAGCGTAGCTTCTAGGTCTTCAGCAAAAATGCGCACACTTATTTCTAAACTTTTTTCCTTTGTATTTTGGTCTATTTGCACAACCGAAACAAAAAATGGATGAAAGAATATTGCTGTGGTAATCAACCATCTAACCAAGATATTTGCCATTTAACATTTGCTTTTTGTAGTTGCAAATGTGCTAATTAATTTCCACACCAAGAAAGGGTTTCACGCAAAGAAACTAAGGAGGCAAAGTACACAAAGAAAGGTTTAACGATAACTAACTAACCCTATAATATTGTAATAATTTTATTTTAGTTGTCAAAGTATTCTTTAAGACGAATTCAAAACTCTTAGTGTACTTTGTATTCTTCGTGTTCTTTGTGAGAAATATTACTTTATGAATGATTTTCAATTATATTTTACACTAGGTAGGCAACATATTGCCGATTGGCAAGGTATTGACCATATTTTATTTGTAATGGCATTATGCCTACGCTATCAATTTGCCGATTGGCGAAAAATATTGCTGCTTATTACGGCGTTCACCATTGGTCACTCGGTTACATTGGCTTTAAGTGCGTTTAACCTTGTGCATTTCTCTGCAAAATGGATTGAGTTTTTAATACCATTAACCATTGTTATTACTGCCATCAGCAATTTTTTTGTAAAGAAGTTTGTGTACAAAAGCAAGTTTCCTTTTATTTACTTTATGGCTTTAGGCTTTGGGTTAATTCATGGTCTTGGCTTTAGCAATTACTTAAAAAGTCTACTTGGTACCAATGAAAGCATCATCATACAATTGTTGGCGTTTAATGTAGGGCTAGAAGTGGGGCAGTTAATAATTGTTGCAGGTGTGTTATTGGTTTCACTTATCTTAGTGCAGTTACTAAAAGCAGGTAAGCGAGATTATATTTTGTGGATGAGTGGTGGTGTATTTGCATTAGCCATGCAAATGTGCTTGCAGCGGTGGCCATTCTGAGTTTGAAGTTTCGTAGTTAATATCAATAACAATCCCTTTAATCTATTTAATCATACAAAATCACATTTCAGACACTTAAAACTATAAATAACACGCAATGAGAAAGCTTCTATTATTTGCTTTGATGGGTGCTAGTATTGGTGCTACGGCGCAGGATATTAAGAACAACCCAGGATCAAATCACGGTAATAAGTTTGAGCAGTTAGGTACTATTTTACCTACGCCAAATGAATACCGTACTGCTAGTGGTGCACCAGGCCCTAAGTATTGGCAACAACGTGCCGACTATGACATTAAATGCACACTAGACGAGAAAAAATTGTTACTAACCGGTAGTGAAACCATTACCTACTTTAACAATAGCCCAGATGTATTAACCTATTTGTGGTTACAGTTAGACGAAAACGAACACAGTTCTGTGTATAATTCTGGCTACCAAGCTAGCAACTCGCTTGGCAGAGCACAAACCGTAGCAGGCTTACAAGCTATGGCCGACGCAAAAAAAGACAATGGCTTGGGTGACAAAATTTCTAAAATCACCGATGCTTTAGGCAAACCAGTAAAATATACCATCAACAAAACAATGATGCGCATAGAGTTGCCAACTGCTTTAAAACCAGGTCAAACATTTAAGTTCAATATCAATTGGAGCTACAAAATCACAGACCGTTTATCGGTAGGTGGTCGTGGTGGTTACGAGTATTTCCCAGAAGATGGTAACTATATTTTCACCATGACACAATGGTATCCTCGCCTTTGTGTGTACAGCGATTTTCAAGGCTGGCAAAACCACCAATTTGTTGGTAGCGGCGAGTTTGCACTAACATTTGGCAACTTTAATGTAGCAATGACGGTACCTGCCGACCACGTAATTATGGCTACAGGTGAAGGTCAAAACTATGCTAGCGTATTAAGTACTGCACAGCAAGCTCGCTGGGCAACTGCTAAAAATTCAAAAGAACCAGTAGAAGTAGTAACACTAGAAGAAGCTACTAAAGCTGAAAAAGCACCTGCAAGTGGTACTAAAACTTGGGTATTTAAAGCCAATAATGTACGTGATTTTGCTTGGGGTTCTTCTCGCAAGTTTGTATGGGATGCCATGCCAGCTTATGTTGAGGGCAAAAAAGTAATGTGTATGAGTGCTTATGGTAAAGAGGCTTATGGTTTGTACCGTAAATTTTCTACTAAAGCAGTAGCCCACACTATAAAAACCTACTCTAAATTTTCTATTCCTTACCCTTACCCTGTGGCGCAAAGCCTAGAAGCAAGTAATGGTATGGAATATCCAATGATTTGCTTTAACTATGGTAGAACCGAAAAAGATGGTACTTATACCGAAGCCAGCAAAAATGGTATGCTTGGTGTAATTATTCACGAGGTAGGGCATAACTTCTTCCCAATGATTATTAACAGCGATGAGCGTCAATGGACTTGGATGGACGAAGGTTTAAACAGCTTTGTAGAATATCTTACCGAAGAGTTGTGGGATAACAAATTCCCTTCTCGTAAAGGTGCCGCTTGGTCAATTGCAGATTACATGCGCTTACCTAAAGATCAGTTAGAACCAATTATGACCAACAGTGAAAACATTATCAACTTTGGTCCTAACGCTTATACCAAGCCAGCTACAGGTTTAAATATTTTACGTGAAACCATTATGGGCCGCGAATTATTTGACTATGCATTTAAAGAATATGCACGTCGTTGGGCATTTAAACATCCTACACCAGGCGATTTGTTTCGTACCATGGAAGATGCAAGTGGTGAAGATTTAGATTGGTTTTGGCGTGGTTGGTTTTACAGCACAGACCCTTGCGATATAGCTATTGATACTGTAAAACATGCTGTTTACAATTCTAATGCTACTGCACAAGCAGGTGGCTTTGGTGGTAGAGGTGGCGCAGGTTTTGGCGGCGGCAATGGTGTTGCAAAACCTATTGTACCTTTATTTGACGATATTTCTAAAATAAGAAATAGAGAAGATAAAAAAATTGTGTTTCAAGTAGATGCTGATACTTCTTTAAGAGATTTCTATTGGCGATACGATAGAGGTATTGAGCCTTACGATAGCACCGTAAAAGCGGCTTTACCTTTAGGCACTGCACCGGCTGCACCAGAACCTTTAACTGAAGATGAAAAAGCACAATATGCCAATACGCATTTGTACGAAATTACTTTTAGCAATAAAGGTGGTTTGGTAATGCCAATTATTGTTGAGTTTAAATTTGAAGATGGTACTAACCAAATAGAAAGAATACCAGCACAAATTTGGCGTAAAAACGAAAACTTAGTTACTAAAGTTTTTATGACCACTAAAAAAGCAGTAGCTATTAAATTAGACCCACTGCGTGAAACTGCTGACATTAATGAGGCTAACAACGTATGGGGTAAAGTAGATGCAGAACCAAGCAAATTTGCTTTGTTTAAAGCAGGTGCAGGCAACCGTAGAAACCCTGCTGCTACTACAAAAAATCCTATGCAGGTAGCAAAAGAAAAAGGCGGTAAATAAGCTTGGTGATTGAATAAAAATAAAACGGTGCAGCCAACTAGCTGCACCGTTTTATTTTATGCTTCAATAATCTCAAATCCCAAATCTCAAATCCCAAATTTCTTTACCCCGTTCTACCATCTCTCACTTTATAGGCTTTCTTACCAGAGTTCTTTTTTTCAAATTCTAATACCTCTTTGGTTTTCAATTTCTTAGGTGCTTTTTGGGTACTGTCTGTTTTAACAAAGGCCGTTGGCGCAGTGCTTTCTACTTTTGGTACTACCAGTTTGTCCATATCGTAAGTTTCGGTTTTTACAAGCGATAAAGAACCTGGTCTATAATATTTCCACACGCCATTTTTATAAGTTTCACCTTCACGTTTTATTACCCTTCTTATCACCTTGTATTGGTCTACCACATCGGGTACATCTATCGTGTCGTAAGGTTTTTCTGGGTTAATGGCTCGCCAGCTTTCTTCACGTTCTAGCCCAGCAATGGTATAATATCTACAAATGCCATCTTTAAAACCCCAGCGATAATTTTCAAGCCCTATAAAATCACCTTCTAAACTATACAAGCGCCAGGGCCCTTCTTTTTGATTGTTTTTAAATACACCTTCTTCCTCGTAGCCAGGCTCGCCACGTAGGCTTTCTATGCGTATTTTCCATCTGCCTTGCTTTGCACTTTTCATATCGGTGCAGTTAATGGTATCGCCTGCAGATGTTAAACGATACGTTCTACACTGTGCCATACCTTGCAAACCAACTAATAATAATGGGGCTAATAACCGACGCATATTGTTTCTATTTTGTTATTCAAAATTAGCAAACAATTGGCGCAACAAATTGCTAATGTTGTTTTCAAAACTTTTGTTTTAAATAAAAAAGCTACTACCAAAATATGATAGCAGCTTCCATCATCTCAAATTATAAATTTCAAATTCCCAATCACTTATAAAAGTTCTTTTGTTAAGTGTATTTTGGTCATGTCTAAATATTGGTTTTGTAGCTGATGCACATAATGCACATTAGGGTTGTGGCGTTTATCTTCTCTATACCACATTTCCATTTTGCTAAAATCGCCATCCACTGGGGTTACAATTCTAAAACTCCCTTTTTTGTATTTGGCAGAGCCATCAACATTCGGTTCTTTACTAAAACCAAGATCTAACAAAGCCGCATCATCCAGTACAATTGGGTGAAGGTGTTCGGTATCAAACCAAAACTCTTGTACATCGGTTAGTACGCATACTTGTTTTTCGTCACCATTAAGGTTTATTACTTCACCAGTAGATAATTGGCCTTCGTATTCGGCTTGCACAAAGTCACCAATTTTAATGTCATTAAACTTAATCATATAGTTAATCGTTTTAGAACGAGAAGGTAAACTATTTTTATGAAACCGCAACTATTTTACAGCATTATTTTTTTTGTAGCCAATATTCGTTTTCCAATTAAGCATTTGTTGCAGCTATTCTGCCGTGTCAAATTGCACTACCTATTGCTATGGGTATGTACGCTTTGTACGCTATGCATCTACCGTTTACGCTGCTGCACAGCTACAAAAGCTTCAAACTGTTCAAGGCTAAAGCTACTCAAGTTTTTTGCAGCAGTAAGCCCAGCTTTTTGTGCTACTAAAACACCGTATTTACAATCGGCATAGCCATCTATCGCATGCGCATCAGGGTTAATAGATATAAGCACATTTTTGTGCAGCGCATGTTTTATCCAGCGCCAGTCTATGTCTAGTCGTCTTGGGTGAGCGTTTAGTTCTATCACCACATTATTAGCAGCACAAGCATCTATAATTTTTAAATGGTTTACAGGGTAGCCACCACGGCTTAGCAATAATCTGCCGGTCATGTGGCCAAGTATCGATGTGTAAGGATTTTCAATGGCATTTATTAAGCGCATCATGGCTTTTTCTTCACTCATCTTCAAGTTCGAGTGAATAGAAGCAATTACCAGGTCGAAGGTTTTTAGTACATCCGTATCGTAGTCTAAACTACCATCGCCAAGTATATCGCTCTCTATGCTTTTAAATATCTTAAAAGGTGCCATTTTAGCGTTTATCTCAGCTATTTGCATGTGCTGAGCTATTACCTTTTCTTCAGGCAAGCCTTGTGCATAAAAAGCAGTTTTCGAGTGGTCGCTTATTACCAAGTATTGATAGCCTTGTGCTTTTGCAGCACTAGCCATTTGTTCAAGGGTATTTACGCCATCGCTCCATTTGCTATGGCTGTGTATAATGCCTTTAATATCTTCAGGCATTATAATAGTTGGTAGGCTATTGCTTTTTGCTTGTTGTATTACAGCAGCGTCTTCACGTAGGTAAGCAGGTATTACCGCTAGGTTAGCAGCTTCAAATATGGCGTATTCGCTCTCGTAGTTGGCAGTTTCGTGCCAGCCTGTAATATCGTTCCATTTGGTTAAAAATTCGTTACTGCAACTTGTTCTAAATAAGGCACTGTAAAAAGTGCTTTCGCTTACGCAATAAAAACCAAGCGTTACATTCTCTTTACCTACAAACGCTGCATAATTACCATCATCATCTACCAAATCAAATTGGTGTTTGGTTAAAAAATCTATCAGTACTTGCTTGTTAAGTGTAGTTACCCATTCTAGCTTTTCTATTATTTCTAGTTGCCTCCTAAAGGCACCTGTTATAGCAAATGTTTCTTTAGGAAATAATGCCTGCATTTTAGCGTGTACATTACCTGCAAAATGTTCTATTTGCTGGTATAAATAACTACCTAGGCTACCAAGATAAAATTCAATACCTTCTTTAATATTTTGCTGTGTTTTCTCGCCAAAGCCTTTGTACAGCATCAAACGATTTTCGTTGCAGGCATACAGCAGTTCACCCAATGTTTCTATTTCTAGTTCTTTCCAAATGGTAGAAATTTTTTTGGGACCAATGCCTTTTATGTTTAGCATCTCAATAATACCTGGCGGTGTATTCGCTAAGTATTCGTTTAGTAATTTCAATTCGCCTGTTTCTATCTGCTCTACTATTTTTTCGCCTATAGTTTTGCCTATACCTTTAATGGCAAATATTTTATCAGCAGGCAAGTCTACTAGGGCAGTAGGTAGCTTTTCAATGGTGTAAGCCGCTACCGAATAAGATTTTGTTTTAAAGCTATTCTCACCATGTATATCCATCAGTTTGCCAAGTAAGGAGAAGTTTTCGGCTATTGCATAATTATCCATAACAATTTATTTAATCAAGTAGAGGCATAAAATACTCCAAAAAAACATCAGCGGTTTTAAATAAAAAGTCCCGAAGTTTCCTTCGGGACTAAATAGTATGATAGTAAAACTATTTACTTGTTTACTACTTCTTTTTTGCAGCAGCTTTCTTTGCAGGAGCAGCTTTTTTAGCAGATGCTGTAGCAGCTTTCTTTGCAGGAGCGGCTTTTTTAGCAGATGCTGGTGCAGCTTTCTTTGCAGGAGCGGCTTTTTTAGCAGGTGCTGGTGCAGCTTTCTTTGCAGGAGCGGCTTTTTTAGCAGGTGCTGGTGCAGCT
>JASGCX010000001.1:0-29444 GCA_030053925.1 Flavobacterium sp. | reverse complement strand
TTTTTTGCAGGAGCAGCTTTTTTAGCAGGTGCTGGTGCAGCTTTTTTTACTGGTGCTGGTGCAGCTTTTTTTGCTGGTGCAGCCTTCTTTGCAGGTGCTGCTTTTTTTGCAGTTGCCATGTTTTTAGAAATTTAATGGTTAGTTAATAACCTAAAAGTAAAAACTTATTGCGTACTACAAAAATATTTTTATTCAGCTACCTCAACAGGGCTTACAGAAACATAAGTTTTGTCTTCTCTAGTCTTTCTAAATTGAACTAAACCATCAGTTAAAGCAAACAATGTAAAGTCTTTTCCAACGCCTACATTTTTACCAGGATGGTACTGTGTACCTCTCTGACGAATGATGATGTTACCAGATAATGCTGGCTGACCACCAAATATTTTAACACCTAAGCGTTTGCTATTAGAATCACGACCGTTTTTTACCGAGCCTTCCCCTTTTTTGTGTGCCATCTTATAAAGATTTGAAAATTTTAAATGGATAATGTTCTACTCATTGCTATGCAGTAGGTACATTATTTATACTAGCTTCAAAATTAAGCGATGCTTTCTATTTTGATGCGAGTGTAGTGTGTACGATGACCATGTTTTTTGCGGAAACCTTTTCTACGCTTCATTTTAAAAGCGATTACTTTGTCGCCTTGTACAAGGTCTTTAACTATTTCAGCAGTTACTACTGTTTTAACGTTTGCACCTACAGTTAGGGTACCAGCGTTATCAACTAACAATACTTCGCTGAATTGAACTTTATCGCCAGTGTTACCTTCAATATGAGGCACGTACAAACTATCTCCAGCTTGTACTTTAAATTGCTGACCTGCTATTTTTACAATTGCTAACATAACTATCCAAAATTTGGACGGCAAAAGTAAGGGTATAACTTCAAATTTTGTAACGATTTTCTAAATAAATTATTTTAGTCTTTTTTACCTTGAAAATTTTCTGCTTTTGATACCTACTTGCCGCATTTAATAGTTGCTTCTCAAAAAAATACCCTCATTTTCGGAGGGTATTTTTAGAAGTTTATCAGTTGTTACTAGTTGGTTTATCTTGTCTTGGTGGTGCATCATTACGTTCTGGTCTTGGCATTAAGGCCTTGCGGCTTAATTTAAACTTGCCAGTACGCTGGTCTACTTCCATCAATTTTACTTTTACTTTATCACCTTCTTTAAATATGCCATCCATTGTTGCTAAACGACTCCAGCTTATTTCGCTAATGTGTAATAAACCTTCTTTTTTTGGTAAAAACTCTACAAATGCACCAAACTCTTTAATGCTTTTTATAGTGCCTTCGTATGTTTCGCCTACTTGAGGTATTGTAGTAATGCTATTTACCCAAGCTACGGCTCGTTCTAGGCTTTCTTTTTGTGGTGAGAAGATGCTTACTTCGCCAGTGTTACCTACTTCTTCAATATTAATAGTAGCACCAGTTTCTCTTTGTATTTCTTGAATAATTTTACCACCTGGTCCTATCACTGCACCAATAAATTCTTTCTCAATAATTAGTTTCACCATACGTGGTGCATGTGGTTTTACATCTTCACGTGCAGCAGGCATGGTTTGGTACATGGCATCTAAAATATGTAAGCGACCTTTACGAGCTTGCTCTAGTGCCTCCATCATTACTTCCATACTTAAGCCATCTACTTTAATGTCCATTTGCACACCGCAAATACCATCACGTGTACCTGTAACTTTAAAGTCCATATCACCTAAATGATCTTCATCTCCTAAAATATCTGTAAGAATAGCGTACTTACCGTCTTCACGGGTAATTAAACCCATTGCCACACCACTTACGTGTTTAGGAATAGGCACACCTGCATCCATTAAAGCTAACGAACCAGCACATACTGTAGCCATAGATGATGAACCATTGCTTTCTAAAATATCACTTACTACACGTACTGTGTAAGCGTAGTCGCTGCCTGGCATCATTTGTTTTAAGCTACGCATAGCAAGGTTGCCATGACCAACTTCGCGGCGGCTTTGGCCACGCATCATTTTTACTTCACCAGTACTAAACGGCGGAAAATTGTAGTGCAAGAAGAATTTGCTATCTACAGATTTAGCAGCACTTTCTACAAGCAATTCGTCTAAGCCTGTACCAAATGTTACAGTAGTTAAGGATTGTGTTTCACCTCTTGTAAACAATGATGAACCGTGTGGGGTAGGTAATACATCTATTTCCATAGCTAGTGGACGCACTTGGTCAAGCTGTCTACCATCTAAACGGAAACGGTCGTCTATAATCATGCTTCTTACAACTTCCCATTGTAAGTCGGCATAGTATTTTTTTGCTAATTTTTTTTGAACGTCGGTAGCTTCTTCGCCTAAGCTTTCTATTAATGCTACTTTTAGGGCAGTATAAGCATCGCTGCGTTCGTGTTTTGCAGAACCTTTACGAGAAATTTCGTAAATTTTGTCTTTTGCAAAAGCTTCAACTTTTGCTTTAATGTCTAAATCTTCTACTGGTTTTTTATACTCTCTATAAGCAGTTACACCTTTAGCAGTTCTTAATTCTTGTTGCGCTTTAATTTGTACACGAATAGCATTGTGGGCCAATTGCAAAGCTTTAATCAAATCTTCTTCGCTACATTCTTTTGCTTCACCTTCAACCATCATTAGGTTTTTCTCTGTTGCAGCAATAATAAATTCTAAATCAGATGCTTCTAATTGGCTTCTTGTTGGGTTTACAATAAACTCACCATTTAAACGGGAGATACGAACTTCAGAAATAATTTCTTTCATTGGTATATCAGAAACCGCAATAGCTGCCGATGCAGCTAAACAAGCTAATGCATCTGGCAATACTTCTAAGTCGCTAGAAACAAGGCTAATTAATACTTGTACATCGCAGAAATAATCTTCTGGAAATAATGGGCGTAAAGCACGGTCTACTAAACGGCTAGTTAATATTTCGTAATCGTTTAAGCGAGCTTCTCTTTTAAAGAACGAACCAGGTATACGGCCAGCCGCTGAAAACTTCTCTTGATAATCTACGCTTAAAGGAAAAAAGTCTTGTCCTTCTTTTGGGTCTTTATTGGCAACCACTGTTGCTAATAAAATACAGTTGCCTTGACGAATGGTAACTGCGCCATCTGCCTGACGGGCTAGTTTACCGGTTTCAATAATTACTTCTGCACCACTAGGTAGCAGAAAACTTGATTGTATTGGTTGTGATAACATTGTTAAAGTTAAATGTGATAATTTAGTTAATGCGTTAATATAATGCCATTACGATTATCTTGTTAAAATAACTGATGAAAGCGAAAAATAGAGATAAGTAAAAAACAGAAATCCCAACATCAAAGAGAAGTTGGGATTTGCATATACTAAAAAAAGATTAATTTTATAATGTATATGAGTGCCTCCGAACCCCGCCTTAATAGGGGATTGAGACTTTATTTTCTTAAACCTAATTTTTCAATTAAAGCTCGATAACCCATTAGGTTAGTTTTTTGCATATAACTCAATAAAGCTTTACGCTCACCAACTAATTGAATTAAACCTTTTTGGCTAGAAAAATCTTTTTTATTAGCTTGTAAGTGTTTGCTAATATCTAAGATTCTCTCAGTTAATAAAGCTATTTGAGCTTCGGTAGAACCTGTGTTAGTTGCAGCACCACCAAATTGGGTGAAAATGCTAATCTTTTTTTCTTTGGTAATTGACATCTTAATTTCTTTTAGAGCAAACGATATTGCTTCCTTTAAATTTTTTGTGGCTGCAAAAGTAGGATAAATTTTGTAAGTGCAAAAAGTTTTAAAAAATATTTTTTTCAAATAAAATATAGTGAAAATTTATTACTTAAAAAAACTACTCAAGAATACCACAAATGCCTTACAAATACATATTTAATGTATAATATTTATTTATCTCGTATGTCGTTTAAAAAATCGGTTAATGTGTCCTTTCTGCTTAAATTTAATTTCTTTCTTAATCTGTATCTTCCTAGTTCAACACCTCTTTCCGAAATATTCATTAATTGTGCTATTTCTTTTGATGAAAGATTAAGTTGTAAGTAAGTGCATATTTTCAAGTCTACATTAGTCAAATTTGGGTGATTATTTTTTAATTTCTTTAAAAAATCGTTATTTATTTCGTCAAAATGTACTGCAAACTGATTCCAGTGGGTATTATTTTTTTCAATATCATTTATTAAAGCAATCGTTTTTTTTACATCGTGATTGCCGCCAGTTTTTTTAAAAAGTTGCTGCAATTCGTCTTTAATTTTTAAAAGCGAATCGCTTCTTTCTACAAGGTGCATACTTGCATCGGCCAGTTTTTTGGTTTTGTAGGTTACTTCATTTGCCAATTTTTCGTTTTGTAGTTCAATAATTTCTTTTTCGCTTTTTTCTACTTCTAATTGGTGAATGTATATCAATTTTTTTTGTTCTTCTTCAAACTTTATTTGTTGTAATGCAAACTTCTTTTTTTGCCATTTATAAATTTGATAAATACCAAAAAATATAAATAGTGAGTAGAAAGTATAAGCGTAATAACTTAAATACCAAGGCGTTAAAATAATAAATTTATAACTTACCACAGCCGATTCGTTGCCTAAATTGTCTTGCGATTTTATACTAAAAATGTATGTGCCACTTGGTAAATTGGTATAATCTTTTTCTGTTTTGCTTGTCCATTCGCTCCAGTTTCGATTAAACCCTTTTAGTAAGTAACTATATTTTATATTATTCTTATAATTGTAAGTAGTAGAGCTAAATTCAAAGTGCAACGATGTACTTTTGGTAGAAAATTGCGAACTTGATTTACTATTTTTGTTTGCAATAGCGTTATCGGAGAGATAATCGAAACCACCATAAATAACGCTATCCATTTTGTCAAATGTTTTTACTTGCGTAAGCAAAACGTTAAGTTTTGGATGCAGAGTTATATATTTTTCGTAATTAAGATGAATAACGCCAGTGTTAGACGAAATGAATATATTTTCTTTAGAGTATGGATAGATGTTTTCAAAACCTGAAATCATTTTGCCAGTTATTTCTGGAAAATATGTTACACTGTATTTCGTATCAGTTTCGTTAAAGGTTATAACTCCTAGCTTTTTATTGCTACAAAACCATATTCTACCATTGGCATCTTCGTTAAGGTATTGGATGCTTGTTTCGCCTAAAATATTGTATAATAGCGGCGAATGAATGAATTTGTTTAGTTTATAATCAAATTCGTAAATGCCTTTTTCGGTAGTAAAAACTACTCTATTTTTAACTCTAAATACAGTATTTCTTAATGTTGAAGGTAAACCATCTTTCTCTGTAAATAATTGTGATGTAAACGACTGGTTGTTGGTAGCTAATGTAATTTTATAAACACCCAAATATGGATGTGATGACCACACCTCATTATTATTATCAAGTGCCAAAAAACGCCTCGATACATAAGCCCCTTTCATGTCAAGCGTTTTTATCAATTTGTTATCATTATATTCTAACATAGATAGCCCCGCATACGAGCCAGCTATTACAAATTTTGATGGATAAACTAAAGAAAGGGGAACAAACGACCAAAAGCCGGCATCAAAAGTCATTTGCTTGGCTATATTATTTTCTATCTGAAAAAAACCTTTGTGATGCCCTAACAATAGTTGGTGATTGATTTCGGCCAAACGCCATCCTTGTCCATCGGTATTTTGTACTAGGCTAAAATGACCTTTCGAGAAACTTAAATCATTATTAGCCTCGCTAAAAATTGGTACAGAGTATGTACCATCGGATGTAGCAATAAATAGTTTATTATTAAATATGTGAGCCGAATAGCCCGATAATTCGTTTGGCTGCCCTGGTTTTATGTATTTTATTGCCGAATTAAAGGCAATGTGGCTGATACCATTATTTAGTCCTGTCCATATATTTTTATCATTATCTATAAAAACAGATAGTACATTATTGTTTTGTAATCCTTCGGTTAAAGATATGTGCTGTATAATTTGCCCATTTTCATTAATAATATAACAACCTTGCGATGTTGTAGCAACAACAAATTGATTATTATTTATTCTTTCAAAGCTATAAATATGGCTTTGAAGGATGTCTTGCTTTGAGAAAAGTTCATTTTTTGTAATATTGCCATTCCTAAATGTAAAAAAGCCATTTTGTAACGTGCTGATTAGCAACGAATCGTTTTTTAAGGGTACTATACTAGTGATTTCGAAATTTAAAGCATGATTTTTATTAGATATAGCAACCCAATTATTATTTGAAAATTGAAATAAGCCACTTTTAAAATCTTGTGCAATTAGTTTATTGCCAGCCAATTTCATAAACCGCCACCCAGAATTAGGAGTAAAGGCTGTTATTACGTCGTCTTTGTATTCAAAAATTTGGTCCCAAGATCTAAAAAATATACCATTATTGTAAACTTCAATGTCCCAAATGTCTGTAAACCTGTTATGGCTTTCAGGTATTAGTTTCTTTAGCGAAGTATAATACATCTTTCCTTGTTCATCGGGCGAAAAATAGCCAATTTCATTTTGTCCACCAGCGTATATTCTATCTTTAACAATGGCTATAGATCGCAAAATACTTTTGTTGGGTTGTGTAAATAGATTCCAATAATTACCATCATATATAAGTAAGCCATCGTTATTTGCAAAATACATTCTACCAAGTTTATCTTGCTTTATATCCCAAGTTTGTGTACCTGCTTTATACTCATTATTGTTGTAATTAGTAATTTGTGGTAGACCAATTGTATTTTGCGATATACTAGATAAGCATATTGCAACAATAAGAACTAAGGCAAGCGTTTTTTTCATAAAACAAATGTAGGAAATTGTATGATGTACCAATGATGAGTTTTAAAATCATTGATAATCAGCGATTTAGCAAATTATGATGAGTTTAAAATGAGTTTAATTTTACGATAAGCTTACTTAACTACTCTACTTTTACAACTTCTTTAAAAACGATTTCTAAAACAAAAACGTATGAAAAAAATCATCAAATGGACATTGATGTCCTTTTTGTTGCTTATGTCGTTAGAGACTTGGGCGCAAAACAAATTAATTACTGGTTTAGTAACAGATGCAAAAGGTGTAGGATTATTTGGTGCTACCGTTGCAGTTAAAAATACTAAATTGGTAACTACAACAAAAGAAAAAGGCGATTTCGCAATCACGGTGCCAGCATCGGCCACTACACTTGTTGTAAGTTATGTAGGTTACGAGCCTAAAGAAGTGATAATTTCTTCTTCAACAATCTCAATCTCTTTGCAAGAAGCAATAGGTAAGCTTGATGAGGTTGTGGTAAACGTGGGTTATGGTACACAAAAGAAAAGCGTAGTTACTGGTGCTATTTCTAGTGTAAGAGCCAAAGATTTAGAAAATGTACCAAATGGTAGAATTGAGCAAGCTTTACAAGGGCGTGTTTCTGGCGTTACTATTGCATCAAACTCTGGTCAGCCGGGTACGCCATCTACAATTAGGGTACGTGGTATTACAACTTTTGGCGATGGTGGCAACAATCCACTTTGGGTAGTTGATGGGGTGGTTATTGATGCTGGTGGTATTGGCTATCTTAACCAATTTGACATTGAATCTATTGAGGTACTAAAAGATGCAACATCGGCAGCAATTTATGGTACAAGAGCTGCAACTGGTGTAATATTAGTAACCACCAAAAAAGGAAAATCAGGTAAATTAAGTGTTAATTACAACTATTTTCAAGGTACCTCATCACCCGAAAAAACACTTAAATTGCTTAATGCTACACAATATGCAGCATTATTAAACGAAGCAACAGTTGCTGGTGGGGGCAATGTTGTTTTTAAAGATTTAAGTATTTTAGGCACTGGCACCGATTGGCAAAAAGCCATTTTTAACAACAGTGCTAAAAGATATACTCACGAATTAAGCCTAAGTGGTGGCAACGAAAAATCTATCTTTTATCTTTCATTTGGTGCAACTAATCAAGATGGTATTGTTGCTACCGAAATTTCTAATTACAACAAAAAAAATATACGCTTAAACGCAACACACAAAATTTCTAATGTGTTTACCTTTGGCGAAACTGTAGGTTATTCGCACCAACAATCTGTTGGTATTGGAAACACAAATAGCGAATTTGGTGGGCCTCTTAGTTCGGCTATAAATTTAGATCCAATAACTCCTTTGGTAGTTACCGATCCTGTGGCTGCTGCAGCAGCACCATATAGCGTAAATCCTGTATTTAGAGATGCTACTGGCAATCCTTACGGTATTTCTAGTATTGTGGGGCAAGAAATGACTAACCCTATCGCTTACATTAAAACAAGATTGGGCGGCTTTAACTGGTCTGACGATATAGTTGGTAATGCTTATTTGGAAGCTAAAATAAATAAACATTTTACTATAAAAAGTAGTGTTGGTGCCAAACTTGCATATTGGGGCAGCCAACAGTTTACGCCAGTATTTTATTTGAGCGCTACTGTACAAGCTAAGCAAAATAGTTATGGCAGAGTTGATAACAAAGCATCTAGCTGGAATATTGAAAATACCATTACTTATACCGGTAAAGTAAAAAATCACAATTTTACTGCTTTATTGGGGCAAGGTGCGTATGTTGAAAATATGGGTGGTGGTACCGCAGTAGCACTTTACGGTTTACCAATAGCAAGTTATCAAGATGCCTCTTTTAATTTTGATATACCACAGGCAAATAGAACATCTAGTTCTTACGACTTTACTTTGCACAAATTGCGATCTTTATTTGCAAGGCTAAATTATAATTATAAAGAAAAATATCTATTTACTGGTATTTATAGAAGCGATGGTTCTACAAAATTTGGTTTGAATAATAAGCAAGGGCTTTTCCCATCATTTTCTGTGGGTTGGATAGTAAACAAAGAAGATTTTTGGAAAACTAATAATATAGTTAATTTCTTAAAGGTACGTGGTGGTTACGGCGTAGTTGGTAACGATGCAATACGTGATTTTGGTTATTTGTCTACTGTTGCTGGTGGTTTCAATTATACCATTGGTAATACGGGCGCAATTACAACAGGTTATGCACCAACATCGTTAGACAATCCAGATTTAAAATGGGAACAAACTACCCAAACCAATTTGGGTATAGAGGCAAAATTGTTTAACGCCTTAAATATAACCATCGAGTGGTATAAGAAAAAAACAAGTGGCATTTTGCGCCCAATACCTATTCCTGGTTATGTGGGTGTTACAACAGCACCTGTGGCTAATATAGCCGATATGGAAAATACAGGTTTAGAACTAGAGTTGGGCTATCGCAAACAAATAGGTAAAGTTAATTTCTCGGCAAATGGAAGTATTGCCACATTGAAAAACAATGTGCTTTATGTAGCTTCAGATGCCAATTTTATTAATGGTGATGCGTCATTTCAATCTATGGGTACTGTTACCAGAACGCAAGTTGGTCAATCGTACAACTCGTTTTATGGGTACCAATCAGCAGGCATTTTTCAAAATATAGCCGAAGTAAATGCTTATAAAAATACTTCTAACGCTTTAATTCAACCAAGTGCTCGTCCAGGCGATTTTAAATGGGTTGATACCAATGGTGATGGTGTAATAAGCGACAACGATAAACAATTTTTGGGGTCAAGTATTCCTAAATTAACCTTTGGTTTAAGCTTAACTGCCGAATATAAAGGCTTTGATGCTATGATATTTTTGCAAGGCGCAGCCGGCAACAAAATTTTCCAAGGTTTAAGAAGGTTAGATATTGGCAATGCTAACTATCAAACCAAAGCACTTAGCCGTTGGACAGCCGAAGGAACATCTAACGATTATCCAAGGCTTATAAGTTCTGACCCTAACGGCAATTTTGGTAAAATGTCTAATTTCTATTTAGAAAAAGGCGATTATGCCCGTATAAAATTGGTACAAATGGGTTACAATATCACCAATAATTTATTAAAAAAAGTAAGCATTAGTAAACTACGTGTTTATGTTACTGCCGAAAACTTGCTAACTCTAACTAATTACACAGGTTACGACCCAGAAATAGGTGGTGGCGTGTTTGGTATAGATAGAGGTATTTATCCTCAAGCTCGTTCGTTTATTGCAGGTGTACAATTGCAATTTTAATTTATAAAAATTAACACATGAAAAAGAATATAAAATGCAGCATTTTAATAGCACTAGCGTTTACTACAGTGTTATTCTCGTGCAAAAAATCGTTTGTTCATATAACGCCAATGGGGCAATTTTTAACAGAAAATTATTACACCAATCAAGAACAAGCGTATGGCGGTTTAGTGGGTGTTTACGATATTATGCGTAAAAATTCGGGTGGTTTCGAGAATATGATAACCATGATGAATGCAGGTTCTGACGACCAATATGCTGGTGGTGGTGGAGCTACCGATGGTGCTGGTATTCAAGGTTTTTCTAACTATACTTTAAATGCCAACATTATGCCTGGCAGTTTTTGGAACGATTATTACCGAGGTATTTTTAGGGCTAACACCGTACTTGCCCGATTACCTGCAACCAATATGGAAGCAACTTTAAAAGCTAGATATGCTGCCGAAACAAAAGCTTTAAGAGCATATTGCTATTTCGAGTTGGTAATAATGTTTAAAAATATTCCATTATTACTTGAGCCGCTAACCGCTGCCAATATTTATCAGGTAAAACAAGCAGCCCCAGCCGATGTGTACACGCAAATAGAGAAAGACTTAAACGAAGCTATTGCTGTGCTTCCTAATACAGTAAGTGTTACTACCGAAGCAGGAAGATTTACAAAAGGTGCTGCACAAGCATTGCTTGGTAAAGCATTGTTGTACCAAAACAAAGGCGCACAAGCAGCAGTACAATTAGCATTGGTAAATGGTAGCACACCTGGTGCTATTAACCCAAATTATGGGTATAAATTACAAACCAATTTCAGAGATTTGTGGGTTGTTTCAAACAAATTTAATAGCGAGTCTATTTTAGAGGTTGGACACAGCAGTGTGGGCAATTCGGACTGGGGGTGGTGGGGTTCTGGCAGAGACGAAGGCAATACTGTTAACGTAATGGTAGGCCCAAGAAGTTATTCACGTCCATCTAGTTCTACAGCACCAGATTTACCATCTGGTTGGAGTTTTAATGTATTTACACAAAATTTTTACGATGCTATAAAAACAGATCCTCGTTTTGCAGCAACTGTTTTTGATTTAGCCGCAATAAAAACTGCTGGCCAAGCCGATTATATTGGTGGGTATCAAAATACTGGCTACTTTTTAAACAAGTTTTTACCACGTCAATCTGATGTAAGAACTGGTGGTGGTGCTTTAGAGCTTAATTATCAGCAAAATACATACGCAATACGGCTAGCAGACACTTATTTGTTAGAAGCCGAAGCACTTGGCAGCACAGGTGCAAGAGCGCAAGCTTTGTTAGATGCTGTAAGGGCTAGGGTAGGATTGCCATCGGTACCCGTATCGCTTGCTGCTATTAAAGCCGAACGACGTTTAGAACTTGCAGGTGAAGGCTTTAGATTTTTTGATTTAGTACGCTGGGGCGATGCTGCTTCTAAATTAGGTGGCAGAGGCTTTGTTGCAGGAAAAAATGAGGTATTTCCAATTCCTTTTAGCGAATTACAAGGCACGCTACTTGTTCAAAACCCAGATTATAAGTAATAAAAATTAATAAAATGAATAAGATAAAATTAATGTACGTTGTTGCATGTTGCTTACTTGCAATGGTAAGTTGTACCAAAAAAGATGGTATAGATGCCGATACATCTTTCTTAAACTCGGCAGCATCAGCCAAGAACTCAAAAATATTTGATATTAGTACCGACAATTCGGGTAATGTTACAATTACACCGCTTGCAGATGGTGCTTCATCATATATTGTAGCTTTTGGGCATGGCACGGGTAGTGCAGCCTCGGCAACTGTATTGCCAGGTTACAATACCACTCATGCTTACCCCGAAGGAACTTATACCGTAAGTATTACATCGGTTGATATTGCTGGTCATCAAACCACAGCAACCTATCCTTTAACAGTTACTTATCGTGCGCCACAAAATTTAATAGTAAATAATTTGACCGATATGCAGGTAAAAGCCACAGCTTTATATGCTAAATCGTTTTTGGTATATTATGGCGATGTAACTGGCGAAACTGGTACACCAATGGCTATTGGGCAAACCTTGCCTGCACACATTTATCCCGCAGGTGGGCCATACACATTGCGTGTAGTAGCATTAAGCGGTGGTGCAGCTACCACTACTTATACCAAAACCTTATTTGGTCCACCAATAGATTTTGAAACTGCAACTGTAAATTACTTTTTTGGTTCGTTTGGTACTGGTCAGCAATTTAGTACTGTAGCCAACCCAAGTGCTACAGGCCTTAATACAAGTGCCAAAGTAGGTATGTTTACACATGGTAGCGAAAGTTGGAGCGGCACATATAGCCCTTTAGATATTCCAATCAATTTTGCATTAGGTACAAAAGTTAAGCTACTTGTTTATAATCCTTCATCTGCTAATATTGGTAAAAAATTAAATGTAGAGCTTGAGGCGGCAATTGCTGGTACCGGCGCAACTGCTAATGGTGTTGGTGTTTTAAAAATTCCACTTACCACATCGGCTGCTTGGGAAGAACTTGTATTTGATTTTAGTACTATACCTTCCATTGCATCTACTGCACGTTTTGGGCAGCTTGTGTTTAGGTTTAACGATGCCGTTGCTGGTACTGGCGAAGTAATTTATATAGACAATATTAGAGTTACCAATTAAAAAAATAAAAATGAAAAATAATTTAAAATCAATAATCGCCTCTTTTATTGCACTGCTTGTGTTTGGAGGCTGCGCAAAAAAAGATTATAAAATGGGCGACTTAGTAGCCCCAACAAATCTTACCATTAACACTGTAATTGTAGGGCAAGATGCCACTCACCCTAATGGTGACGGATCGGGCGATGTACAAATAGCACTTTCGGCAAATAATGCTTTAGCTTATAAAATAGACTATGGCACAAGCAATACTGTATCGTTAGTTAATTTGCCTAGTGGCATTAGTACCAAAAAGTACACTAACTTAGGTTTAAATACATACCGTATTACTGCTGTAGCCTATGGTGTTGGCGGCACTTCATCAACAGTTACTAAAGATGTTCAAGTGCGTAGCGATTTTACGCCAGATGCCGCAATAGTAACCAACTTAACTGGTGGTGCTTCTAAAACTTGGGTAGTAGATAAGAGTGTAGCGGGCCATCTTGGCGTAGGGCCTTGGAGTACCACATCGGTAACTCCAGAATGGTGGGCTGCCGCACCTAACGAAAAAGTAGCTTGTTGTAATTGCTTTTACACTGCAACATTTACATTTTCAAAGGTTGCTTCTTCTGGTACATACACATTAGCAGTAGCAACACCAGATGGTGCCTTCACCAAAACTGGTAACTTAGCTGGAGGATTGCCAGGCATTCCTGCATCTGGTGGCGAAGCTTGCTATAACTATGCAGGCGGTACATCAAACTTTACGTTTGCACCTTCAGGTTCTGGTATTGCGGCTACTACACCATCTACTAAAACTGCAATACTATTATCGGGTAGCAACACATTTATTGGTTATGGCGCATTGCTAAAAGAGTACGAAATTTTAAGTATTTCGGCAACCGCTATGTATTTAAGGGTTCAAGGAACCGAAACGGGCAACGCTTGGTATCTAAAACTAAAAACATTGTAAATACACTTGTAAAAAGATAATATATTGTAGCCAGCCTTAAATTTACTGAGGCTGGTACAATATATTTTACATGATTATATTATCATATCGCTTTAAAGCTAACTTACAAAACATTTATTTATTAGAATATTTATTATGAAACAATTTTTTTTACCAATATTCTTAATATTGAGCAGTGTGCTTACATATAGTTTTGCGCAAAATAAATTACCTATAAATGTAAAAAATGTTAAAACTAAAGCTAATTTACAGCAATGGAAATTAATTTGGGGCGATGAATTTAATTACAATGGTTTGCCCGATTCGTTAAAATGGAATTACGATATTGGTGGTAATGGCTGGGGTAATAACGAAAAACAGTTTTATTTGGCAAAATCGTTGGAAAATTCGTTTGTTAAAAACGGCGTATTACATATTGTAGCACTTAAAAAAGTACATGACAATTTACAATACACATCGGCTAAATTAACTACTTACCAAAAAAAACTGTTTAAATATGGTAAAATAGAAATAAGTGCAAAATTGCCTAGCGGTAAAGGTAGCTGGCCCGCAATTTGGATGTTACCAGAAACAATACAAACAAAAGCCGAAAAATGGCCAACATGTGGCGAAATAGACATTATGGAACATGTAGGTAAAAGTCCATCTGTAATACATACCTCTTTACACTCCGAACTTTATAACCATATAAAGCAAACACAAATTTCACATTTTGATACAATAAAAAATGTATTTGATACATTTCATAAATACGCATTAGAATGGGACGAAAAAAGCATTAAATTTTATATTGATGACACCTTGTTTCTAAAATCAACAAAAGGGCAAGATGGTAGGGTAACAAGCAACAAAGGCTGGCCTTACAACAAGCCGTACTATTTAATACTTAATCTTGCTATTGGTGGCAATTGGGGTGGTGAAATTGACGACTCTATTTTCCCTAACGAAATGCTGATTGATTATGTGAGAGTGTTTAAAAAATATAACAAAAACTAATACAAACATGTTTTAATTTAGCATAAAATTGTAAATATTACACAAAGTACAACAAGCATATAATGAAATTACTAGTATATATAATATTTTTTGTTGTATTTTTTTGCAAATGCTCGCCAGCAAAAACCGATTCGGTATTTGTACAACCCCCAAATAATGCTATTGTAGCAAGCGATGTTGATTTGTGGCTTACTAAAGGCGATCAATCGGAGAAATTGCAAAAGCAAAACACCATGCTAGTTTGGTCGGCGGCAGTTAATAATTTCAATACCATTGATGTAGATGACACACAAACTTACCAAGCCATAGATGGTTTTGGCTATACACTTACTGGCGGTAGTGCCCAAGTAATTTGCCAACTATCAAACACAAAAAAACAAGAATTACTATATGAACTGTTTGATACCGCCAATGGAGGTATTGGTATTAGTTATTTGAGGGTAAGCATTGGAGCATCTGACTTAAATACAAACACTTTTAGCTACGATGATGTGGCAAGTGGACAAACCGATATAAATCTTACTAAGTTTAGCCTTAACAGCGATACTACTTATTTAATACCACTTTTAAAAGATATTTTGCGCATCAATCCAAGCATTAAAATAATGGCAACGCCTTGGTCGGCACCAGTATGGATGAAAGATAATAACAATTTTAAAGGAGGCAGTTTATTGCCTCAGTATTACGATGTTTATGCAAAATATTTTGTAAAATATATACAAAAAATGCAGGAAAACGGGATTGCAATAGATGCAATAACGCCACAAAACGAGCCTTTACACGATGGTAATAACCCAAGTATGCTGATGACGGCTGCACAACAAGCCAATTTTATAAAAAATAATTTGGGCCCAGCTTTTGCCACAGCAAATATTGCTACAAAAATTATTATTTACGACCATAATTGCGATAAACCCGATTATCCAATAGCAGTTTTAAACGATGCTTTGGCTGCATCTTATATAAATGGCTCTGCATTTCATTTATATGCAGGTAATATTTCTGCCCTAACAACAGTGCAAAATGCCTTTCCATCAAAAAATTTGTACTTTACAGAACAATACACTTCTAGTACAGGCACATTTGATGGCGATTTAAAATGGCATTTAAAAAATGTTATTGTAGGATCGCTGCGCAACTGGAGTAAAAATGCACTAGAATGGAATTTGGCAAGCAATGCCTCGTTTGGCCCTTCAACGCCTGGTGGGTGCACTACTTGCAAAGGTGCAATAACTGTTGAGTCTAACACTTTTTATACAAAAAATGTAGGTTTTTATATTGTGGCACATGCGTCAAAATTTGTACCTGCTGGCTCGGTGCGTATAGCAAGTAATATTACCGGAAACCTAAACAATGTAGCATTTAAAACACCCAACAATAAATTTGCGCTGATTGTAGAAAATGACGGTAATACTACCGAAACATTTAATATAAAATTTCATGGACGACAGGTTACCACATCGCTAGTGGCAGGTGCTGTGGGTACTTTTATTTGGCAGTAAATAATAATATTATTATGAACAATACACTTATTGGATTATCTTTTCTGTTGGTATCAACTGTTTTTGCACAAACCAAAACTGTGGCTCAACCCACAAACAATGCGTATAATACCAAAACAATAGAAGTTTTTGCTACTGCCCAAAACACAAATATACAAATTAGCAAGTTGCCTAATTTAAGTTTTAGCAAATTGCTACAACCAGTTGAATCTCAAGTATATGTATTTGTAAATCCTAATAAACAATTCCAACAATTTGTGGGAATTGGTGGTGCTATTACCGATGCTAGTGCAGAGGTTTTTGCAAAAATGGGGGCTACACAACAGCAAGATTTTTTAAATGCCTATTTCGATAAAAATAAAGGCATTGGTTATTCTATTATACGAACAAATATTAATAGTTGCGATTTTAGTAGCGATATGTACACATACGTTACCGAGGGCGATAAACAATTAAGCAGTTTTTCGGTTTTGCACGATGAAAAATATAAAATTCCACTTATAAAACGAGCCATTTCAACTGCTAGTGGCAAAGTATCTGTATTTGCCAGCCCTTGGAGTCCTCCTGCCTTTATGAAAAGTAATAATAACATGTTGCAAGGTGGTCAACTTTTGCCCGAATATTATCAAGCTTGGGCAAATTATTACGTAAAATTTATAAATAGTTACCAAAAATTAGGTGTGCCAGTTTGGGGAATTACAATTCAAAACGAGCCAATGGCTAGGCAAAAGTGGGAATCTTGTATTTACACGGCCCAACAAGAGAGAGATTTTTTGAAAAATTATTTAGGGCCAACATTTGCAAAAGCTGGATTAAGTAGTAAAAAAATAATTATTTGGGATCATAATAGAGATTTAATTGCACATCGTGCAAATACGGTTCTTAGTGATAAAAATGCTGCAAAATATGTTTGGGGCATTGGTTTCCACTGGTACGAAAGTTGGAGTGGCAGCAATGAAATGTATAACAATATTGAAAGAGTTAAAGAATTGTACCCCAACAAAAACTTAATATTTACCGAAGGTTGCGCCGAAAGTTTTAAACCAGGAAAATACCATACCTGGGCAAATGGCGAAAGATATGGTAAATCTATGATAAACGATTTTAATAATGGTACAGTTGGCTGGACAGATTGGAATATTTTATTGGACGAAAAAGGTGGTCCCAACCATGTAGGTAACTTTTGCTTTGCACCAGTACATTTTGATACAAAAACCAGCGATTTGATATTTACACCTTCATATTATTATATTGGTCATTTTTCTAAATTTATTGATAAAGATGCTAGAAGAATAAGTAGTGTAGCCAGCCGCAGTCAATTATTAACCACATCGTTTTTAAATGCTAATGGCAAAATTGTAACTATTGTTATGAATGAAACTGATAATGGAATAAATTATGAGTTATGTGTAGGTGAGTATGCAACTAAAATATCAATTTTACCTCATGCTATACAAACTATTATTTTTTAGGCTATATATTTATTGTTAATAGCTAAACGTTTAGGTATAAGTAGTATCTATTTTGGTAGCAAATCGTCAAGCCGCCCGTTTTAACGGATGGCTTTTTTTGTTTTTAATAGTTTAAATAGTGAGATATTTTTTTATTGCTAAAACAAGAGCAATCCTAAACCTCTTAGTGGTTTACGGCTATATTTGCCCCAAACTTTGTCACTTTGCCCCGTATTATTTTTACAGTAACCAACGATTTAAGCTACGACCAACGGATGCAGCGCATCTGCACTTCGCTGTCAAACGCTGGTTATCAGGTGGTTTTGGTGGGTAGACAACTAAAAAAATCAAAACCATTACAAGCGCAACCATTTACCCAAAAGCGCCTGCCTTGCTTTTTTACTAAGGGCTTCTTGTTTTATGCCGAATATAACCTACGGCTGTTGTTCTTTTTATTATTTACAAAAGCTAATGCCTTGTGTGCCATAGATTTAGACACAATTCTGCCTAATTACATCGCATCTTTTATAACAGGTAAACCTAGGGTGTACGATGCCCACGAGCTTTTTACCGAACTTATTGAAGTAGTAACCCGCCCTCGTGTACACAAAAGCTGGCTAGCGGTAGAACGTTTTGTAGTGCCACGATTTCAGCATGGCTATACAGTAAATTTGTTTATTAAGGAAGAACTTAAACGACGATATCAGGTTGATTATCAGATAGTAAGAAATATGCCACTAAAGAAAGAGATAACTGTATTGCAAAAATATCCTCGCTTTACGGTACTGTACCAAGGTGCTGTAAACGAAGGCCGCAGTTTTAAAACCCTAATACCTGCCATGCAACAGGTAGATGCTAATTTGCTAATATGTGGCAATGGTAATTATTTTACCCAAGTACAAAACTTGATACAGCAATATGGTGTAGAAGATAAGGTTACGCTAATGGGTGCCGTTTTACCCAATGAATTAAAAAATATTACTCCTAAATGCCATGTTGGTGTTACCATCTTTGAAAGTGAAGGGTTAAACCAATATTACTCACTTGCCAATCGCTTTTTCGATTATATGATGGCTGGTGTACCGCAAATATGCGCCAATTATCCCGAGTACGCACATATTAACAACCAATATGGTTTTGCCTACATGATAAAAGATGTACAGCCACAAACAATTGCAACAGCATTGAACAATTTACTGAACGACAATGTTTTATACCAACAATTACAAGCTAATTGCACCATTGCTAACGAGCAGCTTAACTGGCAACAAGAGGAAAAAACTTTGATACAATTTTGGAACACAATACTATAAAGCCATATAAATTTTGGAAAAGCATTTACATATTGTTTGTTTAAACGTGCCTTATCCGGTAAACTATGGTGGGGTGTTCGACCTCTTTTATAAACTGCCCGCACTACAAGCTGCTGGTGTAAATATTCATCTGCATTGTTTTTGTTATGGCCGTGGTACACAAGACGAACTGAATAAATATTGTGTTTCGGTTAATTATTACGAGCGTAGAAAAGGGCATAAAAGTATCTCAACATCACTGCCTTATATTGTAGCTTCTCGTAAAAACGATGAGCTATTAAATAACTTGCTGCAAGACGATTATCCCATTTTTATGGAAGGCATACATTGCACTTATTTATTAAATGATGAAAGATTTGCCAAAAGACGCAAATTCGTTCGCATACACAATGTAGAATACCAATATTACCACGATTTATATAAAACTGCCACTTCACCTTTTAAGAAATTGTATTATTGGCGAGAAAGTAGATTGTTAAAGCATTACGAGGCCGTTATTGCAGATAAAGCAACTGCCTATTGGGGCGTTACGCATAAAGATGTAGCGTATTACCGCAGTGAATATCAATGCAAAACAATAGAGTACTTACCGCTATACATACCACCAACTTGGGTAGTAAAAGGTATTACAGGTATTGGTAATTTTTTTTTGTACCAAGCAGATTTAAGTGTGGATGCAAATGAGAAAGCCGCCGTTTGGTTGTTAGAAAAAGTGTTTAGTAAAATAGAAGTGCCGTTTGTAATTGCTGGTAAAAACCCTAGTGAGAAGCTACAACGCCTTGCACATACACAATTGCATACTTGCATTGTTATCAATCCATCTGAAAGAGAAATGCAAGATATGATAGCAAAAGCGCATGTAAATATC
This sequence comes from Flavobacterium sp., assembly GCA_030053925.1. Lineage (GTDB taxonomy): Bacteria > Bacteroidota > Bacteroidia > Chitinophagales > Chitinophagaceae > Parasediminibacterium. The sequence goes on along the minus strand of JASGCX010000001.1, from coordinate 9,656 downwards.
TTACCTTCTTTTCATAGCACAGGCATTAAGTTGAAATTATTAAACGCATTATATAATGGAAGGCATTGCCTAGTAAATACTGCCACTGTAGATGGTAGTGGTTTAGAAAGCCTTTGCCACATAGCCAATACTGCCAACGAATTTGTAGCTGCCGTGCAAGCCATTGAAAACCTACCGTTTGTAGTTGAAGATTTACAATTACGTGAAATAGCCTTAAAAGAAATGTTTAATAATACAGCCAATGCGGCACAGCAAGTAAAATGGATTTGGACTGACCATGCGTAACTATTTTGCAAAAACTAGCAAGTTTAAAATTTAGCACCTAAGCGTAAAATTTACTTAAACCTTACTGATACAAATACCCATACTCAATTTTGCCAATTAGTTGCTTTTGTTTGTTGTAGCAAACCTCGCTTTCTTTAAGGCCTTTATCGTTGTAAGTGTAAGTCCATACTAGATAATTGCTGCCACCATTGGTTACTTGGGTCATTTTGCTAATTTTACCTTTATCATCGTATTCGTACAAAAAATCTGGTAGCATTTGCTTGGCTCTAGTATTAAAGCGCACAATATCTGTTATTTGGTTTTTATCGTTGTAATAATAATAATAAGTTTCAAAAACGCTACCTTTTCTTTTCCAACGTTCCTCACCAATATTACCTTTTTCATCGTACACAAACTCAATAAAAGTGGTGTCAACCTTATTCTTAATTTTTAGTAAAGAGGCTGGAATATTATTGGCGTTATAACTCCAAATATGTACCTCGTTACTATTAATACCAACGGCTGTATCGTTAGTTGTAGATGAAATAGTACTTGGTAATCCTTTCTCGTTGTAAGTAAATGTATTAGTGGTTTCTACCTTGTGGTTTACATCTACACTTTTTTTAACTAGGCTGTTCTCGTAAGTTACTGTTAATGTACTTGTATAACCTTCTTGTAACGAAGTAGTTGTTACTGTTTTTCTAAAATCGGGGCTTATTTCTTGCGCTATGCTAAAGCCTTGTGTTACTTCACCCGAAGGCTCGTAGCTAATGGCTTTGATGGTTTTAATTTTGGCTTGTTTTATCAACCTAAACTGCTGATTGCTTAAAGTGTTGGCAACAACATCGTTGTAGTAATATTGGCCATTAACAAGGCTACAAAAACAAACAGAAAACAGTACAAAAACAATACGCATTTGAGAAGAAATTTAGTCAAATGTAGAAGCAAGTTTATTAAAAATGCAAAAACATCAAAGCATAACATTGGCTATAATTGTTTGTTGCTGTATTTTTAGCCAAATATTAACAGCGTGTCTCATTTAAAAGAAAGAAAAGAAAAGCAATGTTTAAACTGCAATGCCATTATTTACGGTAGGTTTTGCCATGTTTGTGGGCAAGAAAACGTTGAGCCTAAAGAATCTTTTTTGTATTTGGTGAAGCATTTTTTAGAAGATATTACGCATTTTGATGGAAAGTTTTTCGATACTTTGAGGTATCTTATTTTAAGGCCTGGCTTTCTAGCCTACAAGTATATGTCTGGTAAACGTAATAGCAATCTCAATCCAATTAGAATGTATATTTTCACATCGGCTATTGTTAGTATTGGCACCTTTTTTATGTGTACAAATCGTTACAAAATTTTTACTATCAAGGCAGGTTTACAACTTTTATTAAGTGTTTGTTGCTCTATTTCTTGTTCTTTATAGTTGTATTTATTAGTTTTCTTTTAGTAGCTGCAATTCCTTTTTTATTATCACATTAAAAACTTTACAATGCCTACACTATCAGATAGTTTTTTAAAATTGGTTGATATAATGGACAACCTAAGAGAAAAATGCCCTTGGGATAAAAAGCAAACCATAGAAACCTTACGTCCATTAACCTTAGAAGAAACCTACGAACTTGTAGATGCAATTACCAATCAAGACTTTAAAGGCATCAAAGAAGAACTAGGTGATGTGCTGTTGCACATTTTGTTTTATGCAAAAATTTGTAACGAGCAAAAGCAGTTTACGCTGCAAGAAGTAATTGATGGCATCAGCGAAAAACTAATTGTGCGTCACCCACATATTTATGGTGATGTAACTGTAAAAAATGAAGACGATGTAAAACGCAATTGGGAGCAAATAAAACTTAAAACCAACAATAAAAAGAGTGTTTTAAGTGGTGTGCCAAAAGCATTGCCTGCTGTGGTAAAAGCTATGCGTATTCAAGAAAAAGCCAAGCAAGTAGGCTTTGAATGGGAAAATAAAGCCGACGTGTTTAAGAAAGTGCAGGAAGAAATAGGCGAGTTGCAAGAAGCTATTGCAGAAAACAATCAAGCGCATATTGAGGAAGAATTTGGCGATGTATTATTTAGCCTTATAAATTATGCACGGTTTTTGAAGGTGGATGCAGAAGGTGCTTTAGAAAAGACCAACAAAAAATTTATCTATCGCTTTCAGCAAATAGAAATCATAGCTAACAAACGTGGCAAAGCCTTGCAGGATATGACTTTGGGCGAAATGGATGACATTTGGAACGAAGTAAAACGCTTAAATAAAAACGCTTGACCCAATCATTACGTACTCCTTTTGCACTTAATAAACGGTTGCTAATAACAGCTTTGTGTTTATATGTTGCATCTATTTTGCTTACTGCTTTTTTAATTTATAATGCTGCACCAAAGCAAGTAGTAAAGCAGCTAGAAGCTAAGCTAGCCAAGCACGAGGCTGCGTTTGGCAAAATTTATTACGATACCGCACTACTTTTGCTACTTACAAAAGACACGCTTACACCCAATATTTCGGAATTACAAAAACTACCTTTTGGGTTGTTTGTAAATGTGCTTAACGATGTTGGTCATCCTATTTTAACCTATTGGAACAGCAACCAATACTACCTACCAAATCAAAATTTGCCGCAACTTGATGGTAGCTTTTTTATAACCAATCAAAATGGCAATTTTGAAGTGGTTAAAAAAACGGTGCGTATTAAAGCGCAAACAGTTTTAATTTATGCGGTAATACCAATAAGGTGGCATTATTTTATAGAGAATAAATACTTACATACAAATTTTGATGCCTTCAGCGATTTAGATGCGCAATACGATATTAGTAACGATACTGGAACTTACACTGTAAAAAACAGCAATGGGCAAGCTATTTTTAAAATAACACCTAAGCAAAGCGATAATTTTATTACCTACGATTTTGTTACCGTGTTACTTCGCACACTTGCAATATTATTTCTTTTTATTGCACTTAATGTTTTTAGCCTTCAACTAGTAAAAAATAAAGGCTTCGCTACTGGCTTTACATTTTTTGTATTTACGGTGTTTACATTTCGGTTACTTACTTATTTTTTACCTTTTCCATTTCAGTATTCTAAGCTTGGTTTGTTCGATCCGTCGGTTTATGCATCTAGTAAATTGCATCCATCGCTTGGGCACTTACTTATAAACAGCGTTTTGGTGTTTTGGCTTATCTTTTTTTATAAGTTTAATAACCCCAACCATAAACAGCTACCAACTAAATTGGCAGTGTATATTAATCTTATTTTGCTGCTTGCCATTACATTGTATGTAGCCAATGTTATTACTAGTCTTGTATCCGATTCAAAAATCTCGTTCGATGTTACCAACTTTTTTAGCTTAAATATTTACAGCATAGTTAGTTTTTTTATTCTTGGCTATTTAGCGCTAGCTTACTATCATTTATCTCATATTTTGTTAAAGCCAGTAGTACGTTATCAATTACCAGTTTGGCAGCAATTGTTAATAGTGCTTGTAGCAGGTTTTTTGTACTTAACATTTACGCTAGTTAGTAATAAAACGCCCATGTATTTAGCCGTATTGGCTTGGTTACTATTCTACATTGTATTGGTTAATTGGCGTAGCAGCGATATTCATTTACCACTTTTAAAATCTTCTTTTTTTATTTTTTGGATGATGTGGTTGGCTGCTTCTTGCACGGTATTGGTAAGCTTACAAAACAAAGTAGTAGAGTGGGAGCAACGTAAAAAAATGGCAGAGCGTTTGGCTTACCAAAGCGACCCTAACGGCGAAAATTTATTAGCCATAGCAATGGCCAATTTTGATAACAAAAGCCTAGCAAAAAATTTCCATCGGTTTCATTCCGAATTTGCCAATAAGTTTTTAAAAGATAGTTTACTAGGGCAAAATTTCTCTGGCTATCTCAATAAATTCGATACACGTATTTACACTTTTGATAGCTTGTACCATCCTTTGTACAACGATGATTCTGCAACTTATGCCATACTAAAAACCATTGCAGTTACTAAAGGTAAAACTGGCATTATGCCCGACCTATACACCTATCAAAATACCGATGATCAGGCCAATTATTTATACGAGAAAATAATAGAAGATAAAGGCGTAAAGCTGGGTTATTTTTTTGTAGTGGTAAAACCAAAACGCTATAAAAGCGAAGCCTTGTATCCCGAACTGTTCAATCAAGTGCAAGACTTAAATATCGACTTAAATACCAACTATGCTTACGCTGTTTACATTAATGGTAAAATAGTAAACAAGCTTAACGATTATAATTTTCCAACGCAAATAAGTAGCAAAACGTTAACACCATTTGAGTACAAAAAAATTACCACTACCGATTATACCGAACTTTGGTATAATGCAGGCAATGCTAAATCTATTATCATTGCTAGGCAAGATGCTGGCCTTATAGAAGTAGCTACTTTATTTGCCTATTTGTTCTTTACATTTTTAATATTGGTGGTTTGTTTTCATACTGGTAGTTATTTGCTGCGAACAGACTTCTCTAAACTTACCTTCAGTCAACTATTGCAAACCAATATTCGCACTCAAATACACACTACCATCATTTTTGTGAGCTTGTTTTCTTTTGTAGTGGTAGGTGTTGCTACCATTTCGTTTTTCATTAATCGCTTTAATAAAACCAACGAAGCAAGGCTTAGTAAAACCATACAATTAATAGGCAACGAGATAGAAGGTAAGGTGAAGGAAATTCATACCCAATTATTTTTAGACGATGTGCTTACCTTGTACGATGTAGGCTATGTAAACGATCTTGAACGTAAAATAACCGAAGTATCAGAAGTGTATAATGTAGACATTAATTTGTTTACTGCCAATGGTTCGCTTAAAGCCACCACGCAGCCTTATATCTACAATAAATCGCTGCTTAGTTATCAAATGAACCCAACGGCTTTTGATGCTTTACACTACAATAATGCTAGCCGTTTTATACAGTCAGAATACATTGGCAACCTAAAGTACACCAGTATTTACATCCCAATTTTCGATGAAGATGACCGAGCATTTGGCTACATTAACATTCCTTATTTAAACTCACAAATAGAACTGACCCAAGAAATTTCTAACTTTATTGCCACCTTAATTAACCTAAATGCCTTTGTATTTTTGCTAGCTGGTGCTATTGCTTTTTTGCTTACAGAGCGTATTGTATCTGCCTTTAAAGCCATTGCAGATAAAATGCAACAAGTTAATCTATCGCAGCACAACGAGGTAATTACCTGGCACAGAAACGATGAAATAGCACCATTGGTAAACGAATACAATGCCATGGTACAAAAGCTAGAACAAAGTGCCGTAGCACTTGCTCGCAGCGAGCGAGAAGGTGCTTGGCGAGAAATGGCAAGGCAGGTAGCACACGAAATTAAAAACCCACTCACACCTATGAAACTAAGCATTCAATACTTGCTTAGGGCCATAGATGCAGATGCTGCTAATAGCAAAGAACTTGCTAAAAAAGTAGCCACCACCTTGGTAGAACAAATAGGCCAATTAGCAAAAATTGCAGGCGATTTCTCGCAGTTTGCCAACATCAATAATGTACAGCTAGAAACCTTTGATGTAGCAGAAGTGCTTAGTTCGGTTATTGCTTTGTATCACCACAGCGAGGGTGTTACCATTCATTATCAGCACACAATTGCAAGTTTAGTTACCGCAGATAAAACCCACCTCAATCGCTTATTTACCAACCTTATTAAAAACGCCATAGAAGCGGTAAACGATGAAGCCGAAGCCAGTAAAACAATAATAACCATTGTGCAACAGCAACAAGCAAAAGCGGTAGTAATAAGCATTACAGACAATGGTAATGGCATACCTGAAGCTATGCAAAGCCGCATATTTACACCCAATTTTACCACAAAAACATCTGGTACAGGCTTGGGCTTAGCCATTTGTAAAGGCATTGTAGAAAACATCAACGGCACTATACAGTTTAGTACCCAAGCCAATGTAGGTAGTACGTTTACTATAACCTTGCCGTTAGCAAATACCAACCTACTTTAAAACCTTATAGGTTTGTAGTAATTTTTGATAATTGCCAAACAGCCGCCAATAACATGATGCCGAAAAGCAGATATTTTTCTTGTGTACGTGAAAGCATCATGTAGGCGATGGCTTGTTTAAGTATGTGAAGGTATATACAAAAGATAATTGCCCTGCGGTTGTTATGTAAACTAACTAGGCTGAATTAAATCCCACAAATTGCCATACAAATCTTTAAATACCGCAACAGTACCATACGCTTCTTTTAAAGGTTCTCTTGCAAACTCAATACCATCTGCCCGCATTTGGTGATAGTCTCGCCAAAAATCATCGGTATATAAAAATAAAAATACCCTGCCGCCTGTTTGGTTACCTACCCTACTTAATTGTTGGTTACCTTCTGCTTTGGCTAGTAAAATATTACAACCATTTTGCAACCCCTTTGGGGCTACCAATACCCACCGTTTGGTATTGCTTAGTTGGGTATCTTCTACCAAATTGAACTGTAGTTTTGTGGTGTAAAATGCAATGGCTTCATCGTAATCGGCTACTACAAGGGCAATATGTGCAAGTTGTTGTTTCATGTAAAAGATATGGTGTAACAAAAGGGCTAAAATTAGTGCCAAAACGGGTGCATAAACAATTTTCAATTTTTTGCCTAATTTTTAAATGGTTGCCAACCTTTAAAATGTTGGCAACCATTGGCTATTAGCAAAAAAAAAATTATGCACCCATGCTTGCTGTGATTGACTTTTGAAAAAGATTTTTAATTACGTTTGCTGCCCGAAATAAAAACATTCGGAATTTTTTTATGAACTTTTTCATTAAACAACTAAATGCAGATGCACAGGATAGTGCTGCAGCCCCTGAAGAGGTTGTAGAAGCTACAACTGCAACAACAAATGCACCTGTAGAAGAAACTGTTGCCCCCGAAGCAATGGTAGAAGCAGTTACAGAACCCGTTGCAACTGCACAACCTGTAGTAGAAGCTATTGCTACTGCACATGATGACTTTGACTGGAGTGTAGACAAACGTAACGTGAGTTTGTACTCTAGCGAAGAAAAATTAAAGTACGATAAAGTGTATGAAGACACTTTTGTACAAATTGCTGATGGTGAGATTATCAACGGCGGCGTTGTGGGTCTTACTAAAACTGATGTGGTTGTAAACATTGGTTTTAAAAGCGATGGTTTGATTTCTTTAAACGAATTCCGCGACTATCCAGGCCTTAAAGTTGGCGACGAAGTGGAAGTAATGGTGGTAGAGAAAGAAGACAAAAACGGAAACCTTACTTTAAGCCGTAAGAGTGCTAGAATTTTTCGTGCTTGGCAGCGTATTATGGAAGTTCACAAAACTGGCGAAGTTGTTACGGGTAATGTTACTAGTAAAACTAAAGGCGGTCTTATTGTGGATGTATTTGGTATGGAAACTTTTTTACCAGGTAGCCAAATTGACGTTAAACCTGTTACCGATTACGATCAGTTTGTGGGTAAAACAATGGAATTTAAAGTTGTTAAAATTAACGAAACTATTAAGAATGCCGTTGTATCTCACAAAGCCTTAATTGAAAGCGATATCGAAGCACAACGTGTTGAGATTATGAGCAAATTAGAGAAAGGTCAAGTACTAGAAGGTATTGTGAAAAACATTACCGATTTTGGTGCATTTATGGATCTTGGTGGCTTAGATGGTTTACTATACATTACTGATATTTCATGGGGTAGAATTTCTCACCCAAGTGAGGTATTAAAAATGGATCAGAAACTTCAAGTGGTTGTGTTAGATTTTGATGATGACAAAAAACGTATCAGCTTAGGTTTAAAACAATTAACACCACACCCTTGGGATGTATTACCAGAAGGCTTAGCTGAAGGTAGCATTGTAAAAGGTAAAGTTGTAAATATTGAAGATTATGGCGCATTCTTAGAAATTCAACCAGGTGTTGAAGGTTTGGTACACGTAAGCGAAATTACTTGGGCTAACACGCCTATCAATGCGAAAGAATTTTTTAAATTAAGCGACGAATACGAAGCGAAAGTTGTAACACTTGATAAAGATGCTCGCAAAATGAGCTTGTCTATCAAACAAATGACTGACGATCCTTGGAGCACTATTGAAAACAAATATGCAGTAGAAAGCAAACACAAAGGTTTGGTGAAAAACATCACTCCTTACGGTGTATTTGTTGAATTAGAGCCAGGTATTGGCGGTATGATACACATCAGCGATTTAAGCTGGTTGAAACGCTTTAACCACCCAAGTGATTATGTGAAAGTTGGTGAACACATCGACATCATTATCATGGGTATTGATAAAGACAATCGTAAATTACAATTAGGTCACAAACAATTAGAAGAAGATCCTTGGAATTCTTTAGAAGATACATTTGCTATCGGTTCTACACACGAAGGCACTGTAACTCGTAAAGATGATAAAGGCGCTTTGGTACAATTGCCTTACGGTTTAGAAGGTTTTGCGCCAGCTCGTCACCTTGCAAAAGAAGACGGTAAAACAGTTGTTGCAGAAGAAACTTTACCATTTGTGGTAATTGAATTTGATCGTAACGAAAAACGCATCTTGTTAAGTCACACCCGCGTTTGGGAACAAGTTCAAGCAGAAGAGAAAGAAGCAGTGAAGAAAGAAGCAAGAGTTGAAGCTGAAAACACAAAGAAAGCAGTAAAAGCTGTACAAGCTAAAGTTGAAAAAACAACTTTAGGTGATATTGGTGCTTTAGCCGAATTACGTGCGAAATTAGAAGGTGGCGATGACGCTGCTAAATAATTAGTAACAAATTAGCTTTTATAAAAACAGCCATCTTACGTAATTAAGGTGGCTGTTTTTTTGTATTGATAGAAACACAGATTGGGCGGATTGAAGGGATTTTTACAGATAACAGATAATACATAGAACTTCTTTCTCTAAAAAAAAGAAAAAATCAGTTTTAAGCTCTCTCATCCGTGTCATCGGTATTCCTATACTACCTTTGCAACATGACAGCATCTACAGATATAAAACAGCCTGTTATACTCTTTGATGGGGTTTGTAACTTATGCAATGGTGCTGTACAATACGTTATAAAACACGATGCAAATAATCGCTTCTTATTTGCATCATTACAAAGCCAATTTGGGCAGCAAGTGCTAGCAGCACATCAATTAAGCAATACAAATTTCAATTCCTTTATTCTGCTTCAAAATGGTAGTATTTACCAACGTTCAACTGCAGCTATAATAGTGGCTAAACAATTATCTGGTGCTATTCGCTTATTGTATTGGTGCAACATTATACCAAGTTTTATAAGAGATGGTGTTTATAATATTATTGCAAAAAACAGGTACAGGTGGTTTGGTAAGCAAGCAACTTGTTGGTTGCCTTCACCTAAATTGAAGGATAG
>JASGCX010000035.1:12909-39357 GCA_030053925.1 Flavobacterium sp. | reverse complement strand
GCTTTTTGTTTTGTTAACTTCAACTTTATATTTTCAATCGGCAGCGGTTGTGGGCGGATGGAATACTAATTCCCCATCTGCACAAATCCATAGCGTTATGTTAAATACTAAAAAATAATTCTATGCAAACTGAAAAGATATTTCCAGAAGTAAACATTTATACAGACGGTGGAGCAGAACCAAATCCAGGCAAAGGTGGTTTTGGAGTAATTATGACTTATAAAAAACACAAAAAAGAATTTAGCCAAGGTTACTTACTGACGACTAATAACAGAATGGAATTAATGGGTGTAATTTTTGGATTAGAAAAAATAATAAAGCCGTCAATAGTAAATATATATTCAGACTCAAAATATGTTGTTGATGCAATTTCAAAAGGTTGGGCAGAAAAATGGAAATCTAAGAATTGGTTTAGATCTGGAACTTCAAAAGTTATTAACCATGACTTATGGGAAAAGTTGTTAGACCTAATTTCAAAACAATATAAAGTAACTTTTAATTGGATAAAAGGACACGATGGACATATTGAAAATGAAAGATGTGACCAGTTAGCAGACATAGCATTAAATGGCAATAATTTGCTTGAAGACACTGGCTATCTAACGACAGATGGGAATTCAATTAGTTCTGAAAACTCAAATCAAGCAAATCAAACTAAAACAAAAGTTTCAAACGAAGGAGACAATTGTAGAAAATGTAATACACCAGTTGTAAAAAAGCTGACCAAGAAAAAGAGTTTAAAACCTAATCAAGAGTATTATTTTGAATATTTCTTTTTATGCCCTAATTGCAAGACAATGTATATGGTTGAAGAAGCAAAAAGGTTTCGTAACGATGAAAATAAAAGGCTTTTTACTTGAAAAAATACTACGCACAACATGGGGTTTGGCATTATTTGGCTTCACAAATATTGCCTCAACTTTTGTTCACTATTGTGCTTTTGTTTGGGTTAGCCGTTATATATTTGGCTTATGAAAAAAACATTGGCAATATTGCAATCATTTGGCTTCGGTTACGGGCGGACGGAACTCGAAGGCCCCAAAAACGCCAACCCCTAGCGATATACGCAACCCTAAAAAACCGACAGTGCAACATCTAAACCGACAAAAAATTGTAACTTTGAAAACAAGAAATTTGACAAATGACATTTCCAGAAGATTACATTAATAATATTATTTGTGGCGACAGTTTAACTGTTATGCGACAAATGCCGGACAACTGTATTGACCTTGCAGTTACTTCACCCCCATACAACTTAAAAAACTCAACCGGTAATGGAATGAAAGCCAATACGACCAGCGGAAAATGGGCAGGCAACGCTTTGCAAAATGGTTATAGCCATTATAACGACAATATTCCAAATGACGAGTATGCCGACTGGCAACACAATTGCTTAAAAGAAATGTATCGTTTAATTAAAAATGATGGTGCAATTTTCTATAACCACAAATGGCGTGTTCAAGACGGACTTATTCAAAACCGCAGTGACATCATTAGAAACCTTCCAGTCAGACAAATCATTATTTGGAGACGAAAAGGTGGTATAAACTTTAATCCAGGTTATTTCTTGCCAACATATGAAGTTATTTATATGATACCTAAGCCAGACTTCAAACTTGTACCAAAAGCAAACGCCTTTGGTGATGTTTGGGAGTTTACGCAAGAGATGAATAATGAACACCCAGCTCCATTTCCAGTTGCACTAATTGACAGAATTATTTCTTCAACAAACGCAAAGACAATTTTAGACCCCTTTTCAGGTAGTGGTACTACAGCCATTGTAGCATTAGGTCTTAAAAGAAATTATATCGGTATTGAACTTTCGCCAGACTATTGTGAAATGTCCGAAAGAAGAATTGAACGTAACAAGAAACAAAGTGAACTTTTGAGGTTCAAAACTGCTACACTATTTCAAGAAACAGAATGAAAATATATACAAAAGACAGCTTAATAAAAGAACTAAAAAGTATTGCAGAAAAAGGTTGGATAGACAATGCAAGACACGGAAACCACGGTGGCATTGGTAACACATTGGAGGATTTATTAGGTATAACAGAAAACAATTTACCCATTTCAAACGCAGCCGAGTGGGAATTGAAATCTCAACGAATAAATACAAATTCGTTGACAACATTATTTCATATTGAGCCATCACCAAGAGCTGTAAAATTTGTTCCACAAATTTTACTTTTAAAATATGGTTGGCGACACCAAGAGGCAGGAAAAAAGTATTCTGAAAACGAAATGAGTTTTCGGCAAACTATTCACGGACTTTCCCCAAGTGATAGAGGTTTTCAAGTAATTATTGACCGTGCAAATAGTAAAGTCCTTATTTCATTTGACAGTAGCAAAGTAGCAGAAAAACACAGCGAATGGTTAAAACTGGTTCAAAACAGAATTGGACTAGGGCAACTTGAACCACAACCATATTGGGGCTTTGATGACCTTTCAAATAAGGCAGGGACAAAATTGTTAAACTGTTTTTATGTTCAAGCCGAAGTTAAAAAGGAAGACGACAAAGAGTTTTATAGATATAGCAAAGTAACAATGTTGCAAAAGTTCAATTTTGACGGCTTTTTAGACCAAATTGAAAAAGGAAATATTCTTGTGGACTTTGACGCAAGAACTGGACATAATCACGGAACAAAGTTTCGTATGCGACAAAACTGCTTACCAGAGCTATATCAAAAAGCAACTACAATTGTATAGCATTGTAGAAAGGGCTGCGTATAACAAAAGGTTTTGTGCAATTGGGGCATAACGTTGCAGCAATCATCTGAAGTGCATATCCAAGCTTTGGTTTCGGCTGACGTAATTCTGCCGTGCAGTAGTTCTAAACTTCGGCTTTTCGTTATAAATTTAGCTTCAGTTCCGGGCGGACAGTTGGTCAATTCCCAAACTGCACAAAGCCTCAACCGATAGAAGTATGTTCACGTTCATTAATGGAACCAATTGAGAAAAGAAAAATCAACTCCATTTTAAGCGAGAATTTTTCGCAACAAAGTTTTGTAACTTTTCCGTTTGAACTCAAAACATTTAACGAAGAACAATTACAAATTTTAGCAAAGCAAACTAAACGTATTTTAAAAAATGGCGGACAATTATCATTTATAAAAGTTTCAAAACCAAACAAATCTTTACCCAAAAAATGGTCAACCTATTTCTCAGCGTAACGCAACTACCAATAACTATTGGTAGTGCAACAGAACCCAAGCCAAATAGTAGCACAAAAGTTGGTTACAAAATAATTAAGCTGCTATTCTGCTGCCAATAACTTTAAACAGGTAGGATTGCCAGTTTCAAATTGGCTAGTGTAGGTTAATAAACCAGTGGTTTTATCTCTTTTAAAGATGATAACACTGTTAGAATTTTGGTTGGCTACTAGCAAAAAATTACCCGTAGAATCGATGGCGAAGTTGCGAGGGGTTTTGCCTCTTGTAGGCTCTAAACCAATGTATTTTAATGTGCCGTTGATGGCATTAACACTATAAATAACAATATTGTTGTAGCTGCCGCGGTTGGTAGCGTACAAAAATTTACCATCGGGCGAAAAGTGAATATCGGCACTGCCTTTATCTAAGCGATTGCTTGTATCGGTGCTGATGGTTTGCACATTTTGAATGTGTTTTTTATAGTTGAATACATCAATAGTTCCACTCAATTCGTTAACAACATACATTAACTTTTGCGTTGGATGAAAAGCGGTGTGCCTTGGGCCATTGCCAGCTACCGAGAAGATAACAGAATCTGCCGCTGGGGTAAATGGTAAGTTTTTATTGGCAGAATTGAAGTTGTAAATATTTATTTTATCTGTGCCCAAATCGTTGGTAAAAAGCTGTTTTTCATCGGGTGAAAAAACCGCCATGTGTGCATGTGGTTCTTTTTGGCGTTGCACATTTACGCTGCTACCTGTGTGCCGAAACAGTTGCTTTAGCGTATCTATTGAGCCATTTTTATTAAGGTTAAGCACACTTACGCTACCGCTTACATAGTTAGCCGTTACTAGCCATTGGTTCGCTTTATCTACACTTACATAACAAGGGCCATTACCTCCAACTAAAACTTGGTTAAGCAAGGTTAGTTCGCCAGTTTTTTTATCAAACGTAAAAGCACTTGCTAAGCCTTGCATGCCTTTACCAGCTTCATTGGCACTGTAAATATATTTGCCATTGGCAGCAATAGCTAGGTAAGATGGATTATCTGACTTTATTTTGCTTACAAATTGTACACTACCATTGGTAGCGTTGAATTTATATACGCCGATGCCTTCGTTTTTTCCAGTGGTATAGCCACCAACAAATAAGTAATAAGCAGGTTGGCTAAAACTAACCGTACAAATAAGCAAACAAAAGGCAAGGGCAAGGGTACGCATGGTAAGCAATTTAAGATGTTTGATGTATGATGTATGATTAAAATGATTAAAATGAGATGTATGATTGTTGGTAGCAAAACTTAGCAGTAGCCAACCATTATTATCATTAAAATCATCATAATGGGCGGTTAGTTAACCCATATTGTGAAACACTTTGTTCACGTCTTCATCTTGTTCAAGGCGCTCAATTAATTTACTAATGTCTTCGGCTTGTTCGTCAGTAACAGGTACGGTGGTAGTAGGTATCCATTCTAACTCGGCACTCAATGGTGTAATACCTTTATCTTCAAGTGCTTTTTGTAAGTTACCAAAATTGGTAAATGCACAACGCAATACCAATACTTCGGTACCATCATCGTTGGTACTTTCGCCCAATTCGTCTAAGCCGTGGTCTATCAATTCAAGTTCAAGTTCATCCATATCTAAACCAGCAGGTGGCAATTTAAAACTGCCTACTTTTTTAAACTGAAAACTTACGCTACCAGTATTACCCATTGCACCACCACCTTTGTTAAAATGGCTTTTTACATTAGCCACAGTACGTACATGGTTGTCAGTAGCAGTTTCTACAAGCAATGCCACACCATGCGGTGCATAGCCTTCGTACAAAATCTCTTCGTAGTTGGCAGTATCTTTACCCATTGCACGTTTTATGGCTGCCTCTACACGGTCTTTAGGCATACCTACGCTTCTTGCATTTTGGTAGCATCTACGCAATGCAGGGTTAGTTGCAGAGTCGGGACCACTTGCTTTTACGGCAATCACAATTTCTTTACCTATGCGGGTAAACTGTTTTGCCATCCTATCCCAACGGGCAAACATGGTGGCCTTTCTAACTTCAAAAATCCTTCCCATTTTGTATTTTATTTTTTAACACATAGAAACAATAGTGCGTGAGGCAATAGAACACGGCGGCTTTTTTAGGTGTTCTAATTTTTTTATGACGCTATGTGTTTGAGTTTAAAAATATGGCGGCAAAAATAAGGTAGTTCAGCCTTATCATCAACCTATAAAAACAGCCCCACTTTTTAAGTGAGGCTGTTAACAAATATTTTAAGAAAAAAACTTATTGCTTATCTGGATTACCAAGTTTGCTATTCTTACGGCTATAACCAAAATAAATTACAAAACCAAGAGCTAACCAGCCAAATAATCTAGCCCAGTTTGTCCAGCCCAAACCAAAAATCATAGCACCACAAACTGCAATACCGAGTATTGGTATATATGGCACCCATGGTGTTTTAAACTCACGTTTTAACTCAGGATTAGTTTTGCGTAACACAATTACTGCAACGCAAACCAACATAAAGGCAAACAAGGTACCTATACTAGTCATATCGCCAACAATATCACCAGGTACAAAAGCAGCGAATAAACCAACTAATATCAAGATAAATAAATTTGCTTTGTATGGTGTTTGATATTTAGGGTGAAGAGTACTAAACGCTTTTGGCAACAAACCATCTTTACTCATAGAGTAGAATACTCTTGACTGACCTAATAACATTACTAAGATTACAGATGAGAAACCGCCCAAAATAGCAACTGTTACTAGTTTACCTAACCAGCCGTACCCTATCATGTATTTGTTAATAGCAAATACTACCGAGGCTTCTTTACCATTAGTTCTGAAATCTTCGGTTGTAGCCATGCCAGTAAGTACGTGAGCAAATAAAATATACAATACCGTACAAATTGCTAATGAACCCAAAATACCAATTGGCATATCTCTTTTAGGATTTTTAGCTTCTTGTGCTGCTGTACTTACAGCATCAAACCCAATGAAAGCAAAGAACACTACACCAGCAGCACCTAATATACCCATAATACCACCAAAGTTGTGAGAGATACCTTGATGATCTGTAAAAGTACTTGCAGGTGGTATATAAGGTGTATGATTTGCAGGGTTAATAAAGCCCCAACCAAACACGATAATTAGTATCACAATACTTACTTTGGTGATTACGATAATGCCATTAACAACTGCCGACTCTTGCGTGCCTTTAATTAGTAACATGGTTAAAGCAGTTACAATAAACAAAGCTGGTAGGTTAATCATACCATGACTTAAACCATCAACACTATGTTCAAAAGGCGAATGACACCATTCGTAAGGTATGGCTCCCATACCTAACACATTTACCAGTAAATTATTCAAATACTCACTCCATGCAATACCTACAGTTGCAGCACCTACAGCGTATTCAAGAATTAAATCCCAACCAATTATCCAAGCAACTAACTCACCCATAGTTGCATAACTATAGGTGTAAGCACTACCTGCAATAGGTATAGAAGAAGATAACTCTGCATAGCATAAACCAGCTAATGCGCAACCAATAGCAGCCACAATAAAGCCGAATGTTACAGATGGCCCAGCATTTTGTGCAGCCGCAGATGCAGTTCTTACAAACAAGCCTGCACCAATAATTGCACCAATACCAAGGGCTACTAAAGAGCCAGCACCCAAGGTTTTTTTCAAACCTTTTTCGCTATCGCTAGCTTCTGCCATTAAAACACTCAGAGGTTTTTTTACAAATAAACTCATAAACGATTAGTTAAGATTTTGTGATTTTTATTTTCGGCAAATTAGGCAATTCTATCTTTCGGCAAACATTTCTTTTACAATGGGTAAAGATATTTTTTTTAGCACATCCCGTTTTTAGCAAAAAAATGGAAAAAATATGCCTTAAAAGTCAGTATTCACAATACTTATCCAACAAAATCGTTCTAAATTAGTAATGTAGTGGCACTTCTAACTTAAAACTAAAAAAAATAACGATGGCAGTTACTTTAAGTTCTACAAAAACAGGTCAAGATATTTACTACACCTATTACGAAAGTCCAGTGGGGCTGCTAAAAATTGGTGGTACTGATAGTTATATTAATGAACTGAGCTTTGTTGATAATAGACAACAAATTTCGCATGGCGAGCCAGGCATTAGCGATGTTATTCATTATTGTACAGAACAACTCATTGAATTTTTTCAAGGCCGCAGACGCTCATTTGACATTCCTATTCACCAAGAAGGTACAGAATTTCAAACACGTGTTTGGAACGAACTTTTGGCCATCAATTTTGGCAAAACAATTAGCTACTTAGACCTAGCCAAAAAACTTGGCGATCCTAAATGTACACGAGCTGTAGCTACAACAAATGGCAAAAATAATATCGCTATAATAGTGCCATGCCACAGAGTTATTGGTACAGACAAAAGCTTAACAGGCTATAGCGGTGGCCTTTGGCGAAAGAAATGGTTGCTTCAACATGAATTTAGGCTACAAAATGGTATTCAAACACTGTTTTAAAAATTAAACTTCATAAGTAAGTATTGTTGAAAGTTTTAACCTCAATTAACGAGGGCAATTAAAAATGCAAATTATTATTTTGCTAATGCAACTCATCCCTTACATTTGCAGCGGCAGGCCTTACACGACCAGCTCCTGTTGAACCTCCCCAGGGTAGGAATACAGCAAGGATAAACGGTTGTAGCGGTGCGATGTGAGTAGTCTGCCACTTTTTTTACCCCTTACTCCTTAAAGGGGAATATTGAAGTCACCTTTAGATTTCCACTTTCAACTTCAAATAACATCACATGAAATTTTTTATTGACACAGCAAATCTTGCTCAAATTAAAGAAGCAAATGACCTTGGTATTTTGGATGGTGTAACTACCAATCCATCATTAATGGCTAAAGAAGGCATTAAAGGTGTAGAAGCACAAATGCAACACTATAAAACCATTTGCGAATTAGTAGACGGCGATATTAGCGCCGAAGTGTTATCTACCACTTACGCAGAAATGGTTGCAGAAGGTAAATTATTGGCAGCTATTCACCCAAATATTGTGGTAAAAATACCAATGATAAAAGATGGTATTAAAGCTATAAAATACTTTACAGATAACGGTATTAAAACCAATTGTACCTTAATTTTTAGTGCTGGTCAAGCTATTTTAGCTGCTAAAGCCGGTGCTACTTATATTTCTCCATTTATTGGTCGTATTGATGATAGCGGTTGGGATGGTATTCAATTAATTCAACAAATATCTAACATCTATACCATTCAAGGCTTTGATTCTCAAATTTTAGCAGCCTCTATTCGCAGTGCCAATCACATCATTCAGTGTGCTGAAGCAGGTGCCGATGTTTGTACTTGCCCATTAGAACCAATTTTAGGCTTATTAAAACATCCTTTAACTGATATTGGTTTGGCTAAATTTTTAGAAGACGCTAAAAAGAATAGCTAGCTATTATATTTAGACTTTTCTAGTTTTTGAAACTTGTAAAGTTTAAAAGTGACTAAACAAAAAAACCATTCGCAAATGCGAATGGTTTTTTGTTTAGTAAGTTATCGGCATTAAGCATCTTCGCCTAGTTTTGGCCTCAACCTTGCCTTGGCTTTATTAAACACTTGATTGCCTTTATCTATACCAGTTCGTAATTTCTTTTGCTCTTCGTAAGGCATTTGAAATACTGTTTGACATTCAACTGTGCAACAGCCATCAAACGTTTTAGCACAGTTGCTACATTGTATAAACAATAAATGACAGCCATCATTGGCACAGTTGGTA
Organism: Flavobacterium sp.; assembly: GCA_030053925.1. Lineage (GTDB taxonomy): Bacteria > Bacteroidota > Bacteroidia > Chitinophagales > Chitinophagaceae > Parasediminibacterium. The sequence goes on along the minus strand of JASGCX010000035.1, from coordinate 30,411 downwards.
TGTGTATCGGCAGGCTTGCCACATTGGTGACATTTTGCAATTACATCTTCAGTAATTCGCTCCCCTAGCCTATTGTCAAACACAAAATTTTTACCAATAAACTTACTGTTTATACCTTCTTTTTTTATTTGTTGGGCGTAATTTATAATACCGCCTTCGAGGTGAAATACGTTTTTAAATCCTTTGTGTAGCATGTAAGCACTCGCTTTTTCGCATCGAATGCCACCAGTGCAATACATAATTATGTTCTTTTCCTCGTTGCCTTTCATCATATCAACTGCCATAGGCAATTGTTCTCTAAATGTATCTGATGGAATTTCAAGTGCTCTATCAAAATGCCCTACCTCGTATTCGTAGTGGTTGCGCATATCTATCACCACGGTATCGGAACTTTCCAATAATTGATTCATTTCCTTGGCATTTACATATTTACCCTTGGTATTCATGTTAAATTCAGGGTCAGCAATGCCATCGGCTACAATTTTTTCACGCACTTTAATTTTTAATACCCAAAAACTTTTGCCATCATCATCTACAGCAATGTTTAAGCGTAAACCGTTTAAGGGTTCTATGCTGTATAAAAATGTTTTGAAGGCCTCAAAATTGTTTGATGGTACACTTATTTGAGCGTTAATGCCTTCATTCGCTACAAAAATTCGCCCAAATACAGATAATTCATCTAAATGCTTGTACAAATAATCTCTAAACTCTTTGGGATTTTGAATTGGGAAATACTTGTAAAAACTGATAGTGGTTCTTGGTTCAGTTTCTTGCAACATTAGTTGCTTCAACTCTTCGTTGTTAATACGATTGTATAAGACTGCCATAAATAAAATTTTATAAACCCGCTTGCAGGGCAGGTAAAATTGAAACACGAATTAAAGGTAATTGCACGAATTAAAGGCAATTTCACGAATTACACGAATTGAAGGCAATTGCACGAATTAAAGGCAATTTCACGAATTACACGAATTGAAGGTAATTACACGAATTGAAGGCAATTACACGTATTACACGAATTGAAGGTAATTGCACGAATTAAAGGCAATTTCACGTATTACACGAATTGAAGGCAATTACACGTATTACACGAATTAAAAGCAATTGCACGAATTACACGAATTGAAGGTAATTGCACGAATTAAAAGCAATTTCACGTATTACACGAATTACACGAATTAAAGGCAATTTCACGTATTACACGAATTGAAGGTAATTGCACGAATTAAAAGCAATTTCACGTATTGCACGAATTAAAAGCAATTTCATGAATTACACGAATTAAAAACTATTTACCAGTGTTATTGTAAATCTGCACACTTGTACTTTGTAGATGACCAAGTTGACTATCAACTCTCAATAATATGTAATTATTAAATAATAATTATCTCCTATTGGGAAAATGCAAACTGAAAAACGCTATTTACTATTACAAATGGTGTTTCACAATGCTGCAAAGCTAACAGAACGTACAAGTGATTGACAAAAAATAAGTTACATAGTAGTAATAAAGTTTGTTAACAAAGTGGTTATTTTAAATTGTGCATAATGATTGATTAAAAACAAAATGTGGTGAATAAATGAGTTGCCGAAAGTGTACTATTTACCCTCTTCTACCAAATAAAGGTAATGCTACACGAATACCTGTTGCGTTATTACCAGCAGCATCAAAACTTTTAATAGCATCTACCCTAATCACTTTAAATATGTTTTCTATACCAAAAAAAGCCTCGCAATAGTAACTATTTTGGTTTATATACAAACCGTTACCGCCTACTACAAAAAACCAATTCCATTTGCGCAGCAGGGGTATTTTATTGGTAATCAAGCCGTTTAAATGATATTCTACATGCGCTTCACCGTATGTTTTAGCCGTATTGCTATACTGGTAATAAGGCATCAACTGAAAACTATTTAAGTAAGTATTTGCCAAAACTGTTTCGTTGCCTAAAAAGTGGTTATAATCAACTATCAATAATTTATCTGCATTAATAAAACCGCCTGCGGCTAAACGATAGCTAAATCTACCACCAATTTTAAAATCGAGATTATCTGATATTGAAAATTTCCATTTGGTATAATCTACATCGCTACCAAAAATAGCTGCAAAACCTTTAGTAAGGTTAATATTAAAGGTTGGATATTTTGAGCCCAAAGCAATCTTCATATTTGGTAACTCGGCATATTTAGCACCAGGGCGCCAGGTAATATTTATACTAGTAGTAAAAGCCTGATGCGCAGCAAAATTGCTAGCAATAATATTGGCAGGATAATTAGGTGTAAATGCCTTGCCTTTTAAGCTATCGATGGTGTTTTCTAATGGTTTTCTATCTTGAAATTGAGCAGATAAGCCAATAGTAAATCCACTACCTAAGCCTTTGCTGTAGCTAAGTTTAGCAAAAGCCGCTTCATATATTTTAATATGATTGTGCTGCCAATAATAAGCAGCCAAGGTGTTATTAAATTCTTCTATAGGATTCGCATTATCAAACTGAAATACTTTTTGCCCAGCACTTATTGATAAATTATTAAAGTATTTTTTGCCAAAGCTATAATCGGTATTTACGTAAGCATTAAAGTGTTTGTTAGAAAATCCATATCTAAAAACAGGCTCAACAAATAAATTTTTTCTGCCCTCAAACTCTTTATTGTACTTGATATTGTATTCAAAATGCCTACCCTCAACAGGATTATACAATACACCCACAAGATTAATTAAAGGGCTAAATGTGAAGTTTTCATTTTTGCGTTCTTTACTAAAATTCATTCCTGTAAGCAGTAGTTTATTAATAGTAATTTTATTACGTACTTTATCTAAACTGTCTAAATATTTAGGGTCTTTTCGCACTTGTTCAAGGCTATCTTTCTTTTTATAATCTTTTACTTCTGCCTCTAACAATGGTACAGGCCTAATGCTATCCCAATATGCCATCGATTTTTTATTAGCACTATCAAAAATTTTAAAGATTGTATTATCAAAAAAACGCTTCTTAAACTGAGGCTCAAGTTCAAAATTTTCGTACACCTGCAAAAAACTCCCAAAAAAATCGAACCCGAAAATTTTACCAGCAGGCTGAATAAGTTGCTGTTTAATAACCCAAGTATCTTTTATTGGTACATACAATTGCTCTAATACCAATGTATCTAACAACTGCATTTGTTGCTCTTTTAAAATAGTAAGTTGCACACTCTGCAAGCGCCATTCGTTTTCTATAATAGTAATATAGCCAGAAAAAAGTGGCTCGTACTTGCGTTTTGGTATTACTTTAATGCGGCTTATTTCTTTGCCATTTTCGTAAAAAGTACCTTCAAAACGGTATTTATAAAAGTTTAACGCATTATCTGCAATTGGCGAAATAAAACCACGTGGGTTTAAGCCTCTACCAATAGGAACAATATTGCTGTATAAAGAAATGATGGAAGGACTTGAAAAACCAAAACCACTGCTGTTACCACTTACCTTGGTTGATAACACTTCAATTTTTCTATCCTTACTACTTTTAGAATATTTAGCCAAGGTTTCAGATAAAAAAATCATCTTTCGTTTACTAGTATCGCCATCTTCAAAATCTACTTTTTCACCCAAAAAGTTTTTAGGATAATTGCGCAATTGCATTTGTCCTTTTATATACACTTGACACGCAAATTTTTGATTTTCGTCTTCATAATCGCTGCGTTTTTTAATGGCTTTTTTAATAATAGCATAAGCAGGATCCTCGGCACCTGTTTTAACAACCACTTCCGATAGCTGGTATTGCTGCTCTACTAAAACAAAGTTCACCTCTGCATCGCTAGTAATAGTAACTGCCTGCTCTACCGATTTAAAGCCTACATGCTGGCATACAAAGGTGTATTTGCCATTGGAAAGACTAATACTATACACACCTTTTGCATTGGCTGTGGTAGCTTTAGCCGTACCTTTTACTAAAATAGAACTGTACGGCAAACCGTTACCTTTTGCATCTTTTACAGTACCGGTAATTGTACCTGCAAAACCAAAAGCTGGTAAGCATAAAATTAACAGGAATATAACTTGTTTCATAAACAGTCTTTAGTACGAATGTAGCTTGCAATTTGTTACAATATTGTTATACAAATATTAAAATGAGTAGTATAAAAATGGCAAAACACTATACCAATTTCGAGTTTACTATTACCAAATAGTTGTTGCTAATATAAAAAAGGCACTGCAAAATTGCAACACCTGCTAAATACATTTGTTATTTACAATTTGCTTCTACTAAGTTAATTGGTTGCTTCTTTATCCAAAATATTATCATTCAAGTAAATACCATAAGCAGTACCCGCCAAAAAGGCAACTATCAATATTAAAAAATAAGATATAAATTAATAGCAAGAAGGCTAGTGAAACTAAAAAGTGGTAATTTTTTGCCAACTACAATAGCTTTTGTAGAAAAACACTTGCTTGTAACACTTAAAAAAATACACTATTTTTTTACTTTCAAAATAAAAATGCCAAACTTCTATTGAGATTGGCATTTTTATTTCTATTAGAATAAGAATTAGTCTTTTTTTACAAAGCTAGCTGTTAAAGAACCAAAGCCACCAAGCAAACCACCTATAAAGCCTGTTACAATAAGTAAAACTGTATAATTACCCTTAAATGGTAGTATTGACGCAACTTTAGAAGATAACAAATGTTCATTTGGAATATCTTTTACGAGCGACAAAATAATCCAAACAAAAAAGAGTGCTAAAAACCCTGACAAAAAAGACGCTATTGGCTTTTGCCTAAACAATACAGAAACTATAAAGGCAACAGCAACAAAACTATACCAAGGCAAAAAGCTAATCAATCCTAAAAGCCAACTAAATAAGGCGATAATAAATATTGAAAGAAAAAATTTCATACTGATAATTTTAGTAGTGAATATAATTTGTAAAACTCGAAGTATTAAGCGGCATTAAAGCTAATATGCCATTTGATACGATTATTATTAGTTGCTTCTACCTTTTTTATAAAAAGTAAAGGGTAATATTTTCCGGCAGCCCAAAAATCGATAAAAGTATCGTAAAATTTACTACCAGGATTACCACTTTGCCCACCGGGGTATAAACCATAGGCTTCAACAGTATCGGTTAAATGTACAATCATGCGCCAGCTTGGCCCATGTTCGGGCTTAGTAGCATTAATACTGTAGCTACCGCCGCCATTAATTACATGCAGCTTACTTAACGCATCTATTTTGGTTAAGTGCAATACCTTGGTATCTTTAAATTTACCCCAAGCCAGTTTATGTTCTTTATCTAATGTTTCGGCCAATTTTGCTACACGTTTAAATGCCTCCAATGCAATATGGGCCATGGTTTCTTTCACTTTTGGTGTGCTAATATTATCAGCAAACAAATAATCACCCTTGCCCTTAATTAGGGCTTCTAGTAAAGTACTTTCGTACGGTTTTCTCAATGGTAAAGTACTTAATGCGTATTCATCATTATACACCAATGTTATTGTAGTATCCCACCAATGTTTAAAAATAGTTGCACCTTCCGATTCTGGTGTATTTTTCAAGTTCCATAATTTTACTACATCAAAATACTGCTTTTCTTTGGTATTTAATTTTGAAATATCTATTAATGATAGCAGTACAGGCATTGCTTCTTGGGCAAACATATTGTCGTCATTAGTTTGCATCAATTGCATATCACCAACAGTGATGTTTTGCATAGAACCTAATTTTTTATTAATAATCAAACCACGATAAACAGGAAAATTGCCGGCCTCACCTAAATAGTATGGATAAGTTTTATCTACAGCCATTTGATTAGCACTGCTTACAAAACCTCTTAAAGGGTTAAACATTTGTGCATTCTCATTATTTGGAATAATGCCTTGCCACATATAGCTACTATCTGCGCCAGGCATTATAAACTCGCCTTGATGTGGCCATTTGGCAACAAAAGCACCTTGCTGACGAATGGCAATATCGCCAGTTTTAGAAGCAAAAACAAAATTCTGACCAGGGCATTGATAAGTTGATATCGCATCTACATAGTCACTGTAATTTTTCGCTCTATCTAATTTGTAAAAAGTTCTCAACTCATTACTTGCATCATGCGCTTTCCATTTAACAGCGTAATACTTTTGGGGCCTGCTAGTTGCTGGGTAACTTTTATCGTACATTACTGGCCCAAACACAGTGATAGCAATGGTTTCAACAACATCTGGCTTGCCTTTTACCTTAATAATTTCTTTTCTAAAATCCGATTTTTTCCAAGTACCATTAAACCAATATTCTTGCATGGTACTGTCTTTAAATTGTATTTCGTAAAAATCTTTCACGTCTCTACCAGCGTTGGTAACGCCCCATGCACAACTATCATTAAACCCAATAATTACAGTAGGCGAACCAGGAAAAGATGCCCCATAAGTGCTGTGCGATGGTGTTGTAATTTGTACTTCATACCATAAAGAAGGCAGGTTTAAACCCAAGTGCGGATCGTTACACAAAATAGGTTTGCCGCTTTTGGTTTTACTGCCGGCAACAGCCCAGTTGTTGCTACCATTATCTTTATCTGGTACTATAGGTAGGTTTACTTTAAAAGAATCACTGTTACCTATATACAAGCTATCATAACTGGCAGGTGCTTTTACAGTAATACTTGGCTTGGCAAAAGTGCTTCCTTTAGGTATAATTGGATCAAGCGAATCCATCACATCGGGAAATAATTTACGATAGGTATTAATACCAAAAAAGTTTTTAGTATTGGTATGTAAAAAATCATCTTCACCACCACCTGCAAGGTCAAAACTCATAAGTTTTAAAAATAAAGCCGATTTTAGGTTTGTCCAAGGTTCGGGTTTGTAGTTCATTAATTTGTATTCAAAAGGAATATCGGTTGGCTTTAATTGATTAATATAACTATTAATACCAGCCGTGTAAGCATCCATCATGGTTTTAATTTCTGCATCTGCTTCCATGGCTTTCAAGCTATTTTCTGCACCATATAGCAAACCCAACCTACGCAAATACTTATCTGTTGGCAATTTACTCTCATCTGTAATTTCACTCAATCTACCAGCAGCAATATAAGTTTGAAACTCCATTTGCCACAATCTAAATTTTGCATGTAAAAAACCTTGTACAAAATAGGCATCGGCATCGTTTACGGCATAAATATGTGGCACCAATCGGTCATCAAAATATACCTCGGTAGTATTTTTAATCCCCTTAATTTTAATATTATCGTTAAACGAGGCATTTGCTGGTTCTGCGTTTTGCCAAAAACCAGTTTGTGGAGAGAGAAAATAACCCAACCTAGGCGATTTGATTTTGCCCAAAGGCAATTGAACATTTAAAGCAGTTACCAAAGCAATGGTTATAACTGCCGAAATAGAAAAAGGTACATAGCGCATACTAATTGTTTTAAGGCATTGAAAGTACAAAAAAACAATTAAAGAAAATAAAAGAACGGAAATAATGATGTTTACAAATCTATCATTTTGTATTTTATGCGTTATTAAAGTATAGTGCTTGTTTTACAATGCCATTTTGAACACAAACTTGCGCTACTTGATGATGGTTATTTACATTAAATAGCTTACAAAATATGGTGTTATAATCTTTTAAAGTATTTACCGTGGTATTCATTAACAGTGCAATTTCTGCTAGCTTTAACCCCGATGCGTTTAAAATAACAAATTCTCTATGCTTTGGCTTAAAAAAATTGTAGTATTTATCAATAATGGCACTAGTAGGTACTGTTTTTTTTATGTCATTTGGATTATTTACCAACAGTCTATCAATAAATAATTGCCCCTTTTGTAATGCTTCAATAGCTAATTGCAGCGCATTTGCTGCGCCATAAACATTTTTATAAGCAACCGAGTTAGGTGTTAAAAAATATTTGGTGATAAAAGCAGATGCACCTTCTGTAAACATTTCTACAATTAACGTACCATTGGTATAAGACGATACAGCAATAATTTTAATGCTTGGGTACTTATAAGCACAATAAATGGTTACTATTAGCCCATTAATTTTAGGCATTTTTACATCAAGCAATATTACTTTAGGCAATTTCGGTAGTAGTAGTTTAGATAATTGTTTTAGTAAATCGTACCCATTAGTAGCAGTAAACACTACCTGATGCCCAAGTTTAACAACCTCGCTTTTTAACCCTTCCATTTCGGCTGCATTATCGGCAGCAATTGCAATTGTAAGCATATTTTTATGTTTTTTAATTAAAAATAAGAACTGGTATTATACATATTAAGAGGGGGGGGGAATATTTAACTGATTGCAATATACAAAAGCCGTGCACATAACCAAATCAAATATTATTCTTTTTAAAAAAAATACCCCCAAATGGAGGTATTTTTTTTACTTGATAGAAAAATAGTTTGCAAATTATATTGATTTACAAGTATTTACTGTTTGGGCATAAAAATACCTCCAAACGGAGGTATTTTTATATACCTAGCTTGCCTTAGTTTTATGGTGTTGAATAAATAAGGAAGTACAACTTGTTTATGCAACACAGTTAATGGCCATTAACAAACAGTGCTTTCCTTAGCACTTAAATCTAGGACGCCGAAAATTAACATTAACCTAAGGCGATAGGGTATTTTTTAACATTAAAACTTTAACTGATGAAAAAAGTAGTAGTAATTATGACAGCTATGATGCTGTTTTCAGTTGGTAGCTTTGCTACAAAAAGTGCTAAAAGTGTCAATATTAGTAGTAACGAAGCAAAAAGGGTTGCTGGTGTTATTACTTTTACAGATCCATGTGGTCATACATGGAAAATAACAGCTACATGTAATTCTTGTACAACTATTTCACAGTTTGGTGATGCATTAGACCAATGGATTCTTGACCACTCTGACAAGAAGGGCTGCTTATAATAATACAAAATATGTATGCTTTTTATAAAAGCATACATATTTTAAATATTTTTTAAAATAACTAAATATAAATATGATGAATAAATTGATATTGTTGATGACATTTTTTTTAACTAGTATTTCGGCTAGATATACATATTATGATGATAAGGCAGTAGCACAAATTGTTTATGATTTTAAACATATGAGAGATACCGAAAAACCTAGTTTATTTTACGAAGAAGAAATGTGCTTATTTTTTAATAAAAATTCTTCTTTGTATACTAGTTATACCAAGCTAAAACAAGATGCTATAATGGAAGAGCAATTTAAAAATCTGGATATAAGGGGTAACTATGAAATTAATTTAGGTGTAAGAAAACCATACACATTGGAGCAAATGTTTATTATTGATAATTCTGGAAATAGATATTTAAATAATAAATTTAGAGGTAATAATTTCATAATTACAGAACGAACTGAAAAAATTTCTTGGACTATTGTAAATGAATCAAAAAAAATTATAGGATATTCGTGTCAAAAAGCTACATGTCACTTTAAAGGTAGAGACTACATTGCATGGTTTACTAACAGCATCCCACAGAGTCTAGGACCTTGGAAATTAAATGGTCTACCTGGTTTAATTCTTGAGGCTAGTGATTTAAAACGGCAAGTCGTTTTCATGTGCAAATCAGTTGATTTAACAGTAGCGAATCATATTGATATAAAGCTACCAAAAAGCAGTTTAAAAATAACCAAAAACGAATATGAAAAAATGGTAAACGCATACCAAGAAAGCATAAAGAATGGAGATGCGGGGAGTAGCTTAGATGGTGTTACTATTAAACAAGTTGATGGATTTACAAAAACAAAAACACCATTTAAAATAAATAACCCAATAGAACTAACAGAAAATTAATTACTATAAAAAAAATGTCCTTAGTAACAATCTTCAAGTTTCTAAATGAAACCTACTTCAATAGTCACTAATTATACAATATATTTATTTAACCCTCTAATTTATAAAAACGCCGGTTCACAAATCTAACGCAGCGGTGTTAAAAACACGCAATGTTGTTAGATGCTTACATCATACTACACGAGGTTAAGTCTTGAGGAACGTGTAGAGATACAAAAGCCATACACTTAACCAAAACAAATATTATTCTTTTAAAAAAATACCCCCAAATGGAGGTATTTTTTTTAACTTGATAGAAAATTAGTTTGCAAAATATATTGATTTACAGGTATTTACTGTTTGGGCAAAAAAATACATCCAACAAAAGTATTTTTATATACCTAGCTTGCCTTAATTTTATGGTGTTGAGTGGCTTTTTTGTAAAGGTGGACTTCTTTTTTTATTATTAATGTTAATGTAAAAAATATAAACCAATTCTAGGCATTAAACTAGTATTTAATGCCTAGAATTTAAAATTCAAAAAATGAGAATAAAAGTATTGTTTACATTGACTTTAGCCTGCTTATTATCGATTATCGGCAAGTCGCAAATTATTGATTCAATAACTTATATAGCAAAGTATAATTTTGAGTACAAATATGATACAACAGATAAAAAAGTGGTATTAAAAGAAACAATGGCTTTAGCAATGGGTAACCAATCAAGTATATTTTTTAGCTATGATAACATGCTTAAAGATTCATTGATTGAAGCCCAAATTGCAATTGCAACGTCAAACGGTGGTAAAACGGGAATTGATTTAAGAGGAACCAAGCAAACGATACCAACTGTTTTTTATAAAAATTTAAGAAGCAATGAGTTTTACATTGTAAACAGAATTTTTGATAAATACATCATGTTGGATACATTACCTAAACTTGATTGGAAAGTAAAAAATCAATTAGTTGTGTTCAACAATTTAAGTTGTAATACAGCAATATGTACTTATAAAGGACGATATTACACAGCATTATTTGCTACTGAAATACCTTATTTTGATGGTCCATGGAAATTCAGTGGATTACCAGGATTGATAGTAAAGATTTCAGACTCAAGTAATGATATTGTGTATGAATTGATTGAATTACAAGCTAGAAAGAAATTCAATAATACTTACACAACTAGTGCAGATGGCGTTAAGGCTATTAAAACAACTAAAACTGAGTTTAAAAAATTTCTCAAACTAAGAGAGGATGACCTTAGTGGATTTATAAAAACTCAAGCTAGCTCTCTAGGCATTAGTATTCCATCAGGATTTGCACCTCCTAAAAGCAGATCCAACAATCCAATAGAACTAACAGAAAATTAATATGAAACTTTTTATCCTTTTTACACTTTTAGCTACAACTTGCCAAGCCCAAACAGACACGTCTTTATTATCTGTTCGCTATAAGTTTTCGCACATTAAAGACACTACAAAGCCAGAAGAAGTGTACACCGAAAACATGCAAGTATTTGTTGGTGCAACTATCAGCATGTATAAAAGTGCCGATAAAGAAATGTTTGATTCTATAAATAACGCTGCCTTGATGCAGCAGTATAAAGAGCTAGAAGGCAGCATGAACTTAAATATAAATATGCGAGATAGAAAAATTGCAAGTTCTAGTGTATTCTACAAAAATGAGTTGACTAAGACTTTAAGCGTATTACAAAACCTTGGTCAAAAATACCTAATTGAGTCTGAGTTGCCTACAATTAAATGGGTTATTACTGCTGAAACAAAAAACATTCAAAATTATACTTGTCAAAAAGCAACGACTATTTTCAAAGGACGAAATTTTGTTGCTTGGTTTTGTGCCGATTTGCCCTACAGTAATGGACCGTGGAAATTAGGAGGCTTACCAGGCTTAATTTTAGAAGCCTACGACCCTAATGGAACAGTAAAGTTTATGTTTACTGCCGTCACTAGGGTTTCACAACCCATAGAAGTACCTAAAAGAGTTGCTAAAATTTCACCTGCTGAATTTAATAAACTATTAGACATGAGAGAAAATGACCCCGAAGCTTTTTTTAAAACAGCATTATCTAGTTCGAACACAAGTCTAGAAGGTACCATAACAAGTATTAAAGTAGATACCTCTAAACGCAAAAAACTTGTAATAAATAATCCACTTGAATTATCGAAAGATTAAGCCGATGACCTTGTATAAAACAATACAATTATCTTGTTTATTATTTTTATGTATCCCTCGGCTTTATAGTCAAGTAACAATTTCAGGTACAGTTGCAGATAGTAGCGGCAAACCAATTGCTTCTGCTAGTGTTACCTTACAAAAAGCTAATAGTAATTTAATTGTAGCTTTTGCCATTACCAATACAAAAGGGCAATATAGTATTAGCTATCAACACCCATTTGTAAAAGATAGTTTGGTAGTAAAAGTGAATACCATTGGTTTTATAGCACAAACAAAATCGGTATTACAAGCTATTGCCGCCATCAACTTTACCTTAAAAGAAGGGGCAACCATTTTACCCCATGTAACTGTAAAAAATTCTAAGCCTATTTTAAGTTTTAAAGAAGATACCCTTAGCTACAGGGTAGATAGTTTTACCAATAAACAAGACCGTACTATTGGTGATGTATTGCGTAAAATGCCAGGTATAGATGTAGATGCTAGTGGAAAAATAAGCTACAACGGCAAAGCAATAAGTAACTTTTATATTGATGGCGACAATCTGCTAGACGATAAATACAATATAGCTACTAATAATATTGCTGCCAATATGGTGAAAGATGTACAAGTGCTAGAAAACCATCAGCCCATACGTGTTTTAAAAAATGCTACAATCAGCGATAAAGTGGGTATAAACCTTAACCTTAAAGATAAAGCTAGGGTAAAGTTAACAGGCCGAGCAGAATTAGGGGCAGGGGTTGTAGATAATGTTATTTATGATGAGTCTGCCAACATTATGGCTTTTAAAAAGCGTTACAAAGCCATTAATGCACTGAAAACTAATAATACTGGTGTAGATATTAGTAATGATGTAGTAAGCCATAATATAATGGACTACTTAAATCAGCTTGAAAACGATGTGCCTAATAAAGCATTGGGCTTAAATTATCCAGGCAATCCATCGGTTTCGGAGCAACGGTATTTGTTTAATAATGCAGCCTTGGTAAATACCAATAATCTATACAAGACTAAAAAAGATTTACAAATTAAAACGAATATCTACTACCTGCACGATAAACAAACACAAAACTATCAATACAATAGTTTCTACTATTTACCTACCGATACCATTGCCTATTTACAACAGCAACATGCAGAAACCCAATTTAATAATGTGTACGCACAGGTAACACTTACTAGCAATAAAGACAAAGGCTATATTAACAACAAATTGTTATTTACCTATAACTATCAGCCAGCAACATCGTTACTAAATACAAATGGTAAATACATTAACCAAAGTTTATTGCAAAATACTACTAATATAAGCAATGAGTTTAACAGCATACAAACTAAGCATAAAACTGATGTTGTAGAATTATATTCGTATATCGGCTATTTAAGCAAGCCCGAAAACTTACACGTACAACCAGGCTTAAACCCAGAAATATTTAATAACAATATTAATTATCGGCAACTGAGCCAAACTTACAATGTACCTAGTTGGTTTACTAATAACTATATTGCTTACAGGCATCCTACCACTAAAATATTGCAAGCTTATAAGATAGGCTTTACTAGCCAATGGCAGCAACTACAATCAAATGTGTCTGCAAATCAAATAAATAATACTAACCAAAACATTGGCGATAGTTTTACCAATAACCTACAGTGGCAGCACCAAAAAATATATGCTAATGCCGATTATGATTGGATATTTGAGCGTTTAAAACTAAGTATTGGTTTACCCTTAAATTGGCAGCATATTCAATACAAAGATGCTGGCTTAAAAACCAATGTTAGCTTTCAACAATTGTTTGTAAATCCATCTGTAAACCTAAAATATGCTACTGGTATAGAGAATTATATTACTGCTCACTACAATTTTTCCAATAATCTAGCTTCTATTCAAGATGTCTATCAGGGTAATATTCTAAACAATTTCAATTTATTATCTACAAATGCTATTCCTATCAAGCAAGTAAATAGTCACTACGCATCGCTTGGATTTAATTTTAGAAAAACAATTAAAATATTTTTCTTCAACATTGGGCTAACGTATTCGGGCATTAACAGCAACACCATTACTCAATCAGAATTGTTACAAACCATTCAAAAGCAAACAACCATCCCTTTTAATAATGGTATTAATAGTTATAGGGTGTATTCAGGTTTAAGTAAATATTTATTTAAGTGGCACACTACTGTTTCTTTAAAAGCTAATGTGGAACTAACCCAATGGAACCAGTTGCAGAACAATGTATTACTTGATTACAATAATATTACAACAACTGTTTCGGGCACAATTAGTCCTAAAATAAGTAGTTGGCTAAATATGTTGTATAGTGGCACGTACCTTATTTCTGGTAGCAAAGCAAAATTGCAAAATGCTGTTGCAAGAACCACCACACAATGGCACCACCAAGGCGAAGTAAACATAATACCAAACGATAACCTGTTTATAAAATTGAAACTTGAAGATTTTGTAATTGCCCAAAGTGCATTAAGTACCAATACCAATTATCTGTTTACAGACCTTTCTTTACGCTATAAATTAAATAAGCTAAAAACAGATATTGCTTTTGAAGTGCTTAACATAGCTAATACCAAAGAATACGCAACTATTAATCTTTCAGCCAATAACTTTTCGCAAAGCATTTATGCAATAAGGCCACGACAATTTTTACTTAAATTTTTATTCAACTTTTAAAAAAATAGCAAGCATTTTTTTTAAAATTTTCACGCATCTTACTAAATGTTGTCTTCACCTTAACAGTTACGCTACTCACTCTTTTAAAAAGCTTATTCATTTTTTTAGTTAATTATTTAATATTAATAGGTATAGGTATTTCGTTATTTAATGCTATCAATCTAACAAATTCCTAAAAAACATGGTTCAGACACACAAAAATCCCCAGCAACATGCGTTACTAGGGATTTTTAAACTATGTAAGTAAGTACTAAAATTATTTAATTTCAACTTCAGCACCTGCTTCTTTCAATTTAGCAGCTATATCATCGGCTTCTGCTTTAGATATACCTTCTTTAACTGCTTTTGGTACGCCATCAACTAGTTCTTTAGCTTCTTTCAAACCTAAGCCAGTTAATTCTTTAACAATTTTTACAACACCTAATTTGCTAGCGCCAGCGTTAACTAAAACTACATCAAATGCAGTTTTTTCTTCAACTACTTCAGCAGCAGCTACAGCAGGACCTGCAACAGCAGCAGCGGCAGCAGGTTCAATACCGTACTCAGTTTTTAAAATGTTTGCTAACTCTTGTACGTCTTTTACGGTTAAGCTTACTAAACTTTCAGCTAAGGCTTTAATATCTGCCATAATGTTTAATTTTTTCCGGCTTCATATTCGTTATTTACGAATCCGACGGAGGTTTAAAAAAATTTAATTTGCCCCAACCTTAAAGGGAGTTTTGTAGCCCTTTATCAGTTGGGTGTATGTGGAAAAATTATTCCCAATTTTTAATACCCTAATTCCCCTTTAGGAGTTAGGAGCCTATTCAGCAACTTCAGTTGTAGTTGCTGCTTTGCCTTCGTGGTGGTGCAATAAAGCAGCCAATACACGTTTAGCAGGGCTTTGTAATAAGCCAATAACTTCACCAATTAATTCATTCTTAGTCTTAATACTAGTTAATGCAGTTAATTGATTATCGCCTACAAATACATCACCATTAATATAAGCAGCCTTTAAAACTGGCTTTTCGCCTTTACTTTCTTTACGGAAAGAAGATATAATTAAAGCTGGTTCTTTAGGGTTTTCAGAAAACATTAAAGCTGTTACTTTATGCAAACTGTTATACACACCAGCATATTTTTCAGCATCTAAGCCTTCTAAAGCTTTTTTAATTAAAGTGTTTTTAGCCACTTTCATTTCTACTTGTTTGTTAAAGCAAGTACGGCGTAATTGACCAACTTGTGCAACAGTTAAGGCTTCTGTATCAGTAACATAAAAGTTACTATATTGACTGAACTTCTCTTTAAGAACTTCAATCACTTGATTTTTTTCTTGTTTAGTCATAACTAATTTTTATTGGAAACCCGGGTCACTTTATAGCTGTTGCCAGCAATAATCACCAGGATTAGTTTGATAATGATTTAATGTCTAAGGAAATACCAGGGCCCATTGAACTAGCCATGCTTGCAGCTTTAAGGTAAGTACCTTTAGATGTAGCAGGTTTTAATTTAATGATAGCACTAATTAATTCAGCACTGTTCTCGGCCAGTTTGTCTGGAGAGAAAGAAATACGGCCAATAGATGCGTGTACAATACCAGCTTTATCTACTTTAAAGGCAATTTTACCACCTTTAACCTCGTTTACAGCAGCAGCAACATCATTAGTTACAGTACCAGTTTTAGGGTTTGGCATTAAGTTACGTGGCCCTAATACTTTACCTAATTTACCAATTTTAGGCATTACAGATGGTGTGGCAATAATTACATCAACATCAGTCCAGCCACCTTCAATTTTTTGGATAAACTCATCTAAACCAACAAAATCAGCACCTGCATCTTTAGCAGCAGCTTCTTTATCTGGTGTACAAAGTACCAATACTCTTTTAGTTTTACCTGTGCCGTGTGGTAATGAAACCGTGCCACGTACTTGTTGGTCAGCTTTTTTAGGATCAACACCTAAACGTAGGTGAATATCTACAGAGCTATCAAATTTTGTGCAGTTAGTATCTTTTACTAGTGCGGTTGCTTCTTTAAGGGTGTAATTTTTATTTTTATCCACCTTTGTATTTGCAACCTTTCTTTTTTTAGTCAATGACATTTTTTGAATGATTTAGTAAGGTGAATAATTAATTTTTTTCCCAAGGTGCTTGTCCATCAACAGTTACACCCATGCTACGTGCAGTACCAGCTACCATTTTCATAGCGCTTTCAAGTGTAAAACAATTTAAGTCAGGCATTTTGTCTTTAGCAATTGCTTCAACTTGTTCCCAAGTTACTTTACCAACTTTTACACGGTTAGGTTCTTTGCTACCTTGCCCTACGTTAAGTTTAGCGGCTTCTAACAATTGAATTGGTGCTGGAGCAGTTTTAATAACAAAATCGAAGGATTTGTCGGTATAAACTGTAATTAAAACAGGAACAATTTTTCCTTGTTTGTCTTGAGTTCTAGCATTAAATTGCTTACAGAACTCCATAATGTTCACACCCTTAGAACCGAGTGCAGGACCTACTGGAGGTGCAGGATTGGCTTGGCCACCTTTCACTTGCAACTTCACGTAGCCAGAGATTTCTTTTGCCATTTTCGTTTACGATTTAATTGGTTTTAGCGTTTTCACAATCATGCGAAAACTCCCAAGATCAATCATTCTTTTTTATAAAAGAACTTTTTGGGATTGCGAAATTAAGGGAATCTCACAAAATACCAGAAATATTTTTTGAAGCACCAAAACTAGCTTTCAATTTCGTAGTTTAAATTGCATTAATTAATAATTAGTAATTAATAATTAATAATTATTAGCTGCTGAATATCAACTATCAACCATCAACTATCAACCATCAACTATCAACTATCAACTATCAACTATCAACTATCAACTATCAACTATCAACTAT
>JASGCX010000035.1:0-12809 GCA_030053925.1 Flavobacterium sp. | reverse complement strand
CAACTATCAACTATGAACTATCAACTATCAACTATGAACTATCAACTATCAACTACCAATTATTAATTATTAATTACTAATTACTAATTACATAAATATTCGTTTCTTAAAAATCTAACCCCTAATTTTACCGTTGCTGCATTTTTTACAGCTAACGCAGATTAAAACTAAAAATATAGCATGACAGAAAGCGAAGAAATAAAATTTATGCAGGAAGCAATCAAACTTTCGGTTATTAATGTAGAAGAAGGAAAGGGTGGTCCTTTTGGTGCCATTGTAGTAAAAGATGGTAAAATAATTGCTTATGGTGCCAATAGTGTTACCGCCACCAACGACCCCACAGCACACGCAGAAGTAGTAGCTATTCGTAACGCATGTAATACATTGCAAACATTTCAGCTAGATGGCTGCGATATTTATACCAGTTGCGAGCCGTGCCCAATGTGTTTAGGTGCTATTTATTGGGCTAGACCAGCTCGTTTATTTTATGCCAATAGCAAAGAAGATGCAGCCGCTATTCAGTTTGACGACAAATTTATTTACGAAGAAATAGCCAAACCTATTGACCAACGCCAATTATTTACCAAACAACTACTTCGCAGCGAAGCACTAGAAGCCTTTGTAAAATGGCGTGACAGTAACTTAAAAGCAGAATATTAATCCCCAATATTATACATCCTTAACAAAAGGTTTTACTTCACTTAAAGCACTAAAAATATAATTTAAGCCAGTCTTAATTTCAACACATTGAAAACGTTTTCTACGTTTGGCTATTTTTTTAAATACTCTGCCATCTTCTGTTGCAAAAAGGGTACCATCGGGCAGTGTACTTATAGACACGAAGCCAATTTTTTGTGTGGTGTTATAGTGTCGCAAAACCAACATTAATTCAGTTTCGCCATTGGCAGTAGCTGCGGGATTGAGAATACTTTTTTGTAAGGCTTGTTCTATATCTTGGGGAAAAACATTGCGCTCAACAAAGTTAATAAGCAATTGACTGTAATTGGCTTTCCACTCTTTACCATGAGGTTCTACCCTATTTCTAAACTGTTCAAACGTTAATAAATGGGCAAGTTCGTGCAACAATGTGATTAGAAATTCGTACTTATTCAAGTTGCCGTTTACACTTATCCTGTGATTATCGCCTAGCATACCAGAATGCCTATAATCACCCAAAACGCTCTTGCGTTTTTTGGTTACCGTTAAGTGTACTTTGTAATGATGTATATATTGTACTACAGGCTCAAAAGTATTATCTGGTAAATAATTTGCCAGGGCCTGCATTGGATGTTCAGTGGTTGACATTTGGCTTTTTATTCAACTGTAAAGCAATGTTTACTTCTAGCGCTGTGTACACCAAATACAGTAACATGCCTGCATAAACTGCGTACACATTTTTATTAGCACCGGCCTTATTTACATACAATAAAATGGCAGCACCAATTACTAGCAATTTTACAATCATTCCTACCATTACACTATTAATAAACGCTTTTGGATTGGTGCTTTTTATAGATGCTTGGTGCATAAACAAGGTGAAAATAGAAATGGCAAACAGCAGCAAATTAGCGCCCAAAATAACCCAATGGTTCATCTTTAATGCATCTAGTTGCGAGCCAAATGCAAATGCCAATACCGTTACCAAAACAAATATTATAAGAATTGATTTTGCTTTTACAAATACCATTATTGAGCGTCTTTTTTTGTGGTGTTGTCTTTAATAATTTTATACAGCATACCAATTATAAAAATTAATGGTAGCAACCAAGTAAAAATAGGCTTGCGTAAACCCATTTTACCATCTAGCCAAATACCTGCATATACAGTAATAGCTGTGCCTACGGCAAATTGCGCAGAGAGGCCGCCGTATTCTTGCAAAATATTTTTACTGTTATTGTCTGTCATTATTCTTTAGTGGCTTCTACATTTGGCATAGTGTAAATAGTGGTATCTAGTTTATTAGGTGTATCACCGTTTAAAATTTTCTTGATATTATTTAGATATTGGTCTTTATACTTAATGCTTTGTTCTAAAGAATCGGTTCTAATTTTTAATAATTGCAACTCGGTTTTGCTTTGCCTGCTACCATAACCAGGTATATAATATTTCAAAGGCGTAAATACAATTAATGCAATAGTAAAGCTAATTAACAGTACAAAAATGGTACTCAAGGCAATATAAACACTTAGGCGACTCAATTTAAAAGTCACCACTTCTTCGTAAGTATCATCATTCATTACCACCAGTCTGTAGCGGTTTTGAAGGCGTTTTAATGTTGAACTTGTATCTAACTTTGGCATAATAAGAATAGTAAAAGTAAGTATCAATTGCAGAATGTAAGCCGCAAATTCAAAACTTTTTCATTTTACTTTTGTAGCTGTATTATTACAGCATTTTTATTGTTTAGGTAAATGATATTTTATGAGTAATTATTTAACCGATATAGAAAAATGTATTAGTGTTTTAGAAAATGGTGGGCTGATACTTTACCCAACAGATGCTGGTTGGGGCATTGGTTGCGATGCTACCAATGAAGATGCAGTAGGGCAAATTTACGCTTTGAAAAAACTAGCAGATAGCTGTAAAATGATAGTACTTGTACCTACTGAACGTGACGTAATGCAATATATAACTACGCTAGACCTAGAAGTATTTAATTATCTTAAAACTTGCACTAAGCCTACCACTATTATTTACAAGGGTACTATTGGCATTGCAGATAATTTAATTGCAAATGATGGCAGTATAGCCATAAGAATTTGCAATGACGAATTTTGCAAGCATTTATTAAAGCGTTTTAAAAAGCCTATTGTAACTACATCGGCCAATATTTGTGGCGCAGCTACACCAGCTACTTTCAGCGAAATTAACAACCAAATAATTACTGCTGTTGACTATGTTGTAAGCCATAGACAGAATGATACTACAGCTTCAGAACCATCAACTATTGTACAGTGGCTTGCCAACGGCACACCACAAATACTAAGCTATTAACTGCTATTGTGCTAAAAGATGTGGAAAATTTCTTAAAATATTAATTGATTAGTTATCAACTGATTATACTAAATTTAGTGGTAAATAGTCTTAACAAAAATTGCTTTGTACAACTTTAAAGATAATTAAGTGTAAAATTAACAAAAACAAAATACCATAATGGCACGCATTATCCTAGAAATCCCCGATGAAAAGCTAAAACTTTTTTTACAAACCATCGTAAACCTTGGTTTAGAAAACCATGTTATTAATTCTAAAATCAACCAACGCCAATCGTTAAAAAAACGCATCAATTACCCATCTCAATTACTGCTTACAGGTTGGGAATTTTTTAGTAACGAGTTAGAATACGAATAAGTTCTTTTACCCACTAACAGTTATCAACAAACTAAGCCAATACATTTGCAGCATGCAGAAATTCTTAGTTATTCAAACTGCTTTTATAGGTGATGTAGTGCTTGCTACAGGCTTGCTTGAAAAACTGCACAGTTACTATGCAGATGCACAGATTGATGTTTTGGTGCGCAATGGCAACGAGGCGTTATTTAACAATCATCCATACATTAAAGAGGTAATGGTGTGGCAAAAAAAATCGCACAAATACAAACATCTGCTACAAACCTTAAAAAAAATTCGCAGTAAAAACTACGATGTTGTAATTAATGCACAACGCTTTGCTGCCACAGGTTTTTTAACGGCTTTTTCTAATGCCAAACTCACCATTGGCTTTAATAAAAACCCCTTTAGTTTTTTATTTACACAAAAAATACAACACCATTTTAGCAACAATAATGTTAACACCATTCATGAAATAGAACGCAATCATTTATTAATTGCTTCGTTTACTGATGATGTTGCAAACAAGCCAAAACTCTACCCTTCTAAAGCAGATTATGCAAGTGTAGCAGCTTACAAACAGCAACCCTACATTGTAATTGCGCCTACATCGGTATGGTTTACCAAGCAATTTCCTGCCGAAAAATGGATTGCCTTCATCAATACTTTACCAAGCCACTACAATATTTACCTCATTGGTGCACCAAGCGATAAACAAGCTTGTGATGCTATACAACAAAGTGCAACACACCCAAGTGTTACCAACCTTGCAGGGCAATTACAATACCTACAATCAGCAGCTTTGCAGCAAAATGCAACAATGAATTACGTGAACGATTCTGCACCTATGCATTTTGCCTCGGCAGTAAATGCACCTACCACAGCTATTTACTGTAGCACCTTGCCAAGTTTTGGTTACGGCCCTTTAAGCCACCATCAATTTATTGTTGAAGTTGAAGAAAAACTTGCTTGCAGACCATGTGGTATTCATGGCAAAAAAGCTTGCCCACTTGGCCATTACAATTGCGCAAATAAGATTAGGAATGAGCAGTTATTGGTTGGATTGGAACACTGATAACACGGATTTAATTAGAGTTAAACAGATAATTCTAACTTATTAAATCAAATTTCATCCAAACTAATCTGTGTCATCACCCTTCCTATTTCCTTATCCCTCGCTTCACTTACATTTGCAGTTTCAAACAAAATAGCGAGTGGTTGATATACCTTGTACAGATAAAGAATTATTTCTCCTAAAAAAAATAGCAAGTGCTGCCGAAGAATTGGCCGTAGAAGCCTATTTAATTGGTGGCTTTGTACGTGATAAAATTATTGGCAGACCTACCAAAGATGCCGACATTGTGTGCATGGGTGATGGTATTGCACTGGCACATAAAGTAGCCGAGCGTTTTAATCCAAAACCAACTGTAGCCTTCTTTAAAACCTTTGGCACTGCACAAATTAAGATTGATTTATCCGATAATAAAGGAAAATCAAGTTCTGAAATTTCCATTTTGGGGGGCGAAGGGGCGTTTGAAATTGAGTTTGTAGGCGCACGTAAAGAAAGTTACAACCACAATAGCCGCAAGCCCCAAGTAATGCCAGGCAGTTTAGAAGACGATCAAAACCGCAGAGATTTTACCATTAATGCGCTAGCCATTAGCTTAAATAAACACAATTTTGGCAAACTCATCGATCCTTTTGGTGGCTTGCTACACATTGAGCAACAGAATATTCAAACACCTTTAAATCCGCTACAAACCTTTAGCGACGACCCTTTGCGCATGATGCGTGCCATTCGTTTTGCTACGCAAATGGGCTTTACCATTCATGCCAAAACCTTTCAAGCGATTATTAACAATGCACATCGTATTAAAATTGTATCGCAAGAGCGTATTACCGATGAACTGAACAAAATTATGTTGGCAGCAAAGCCATCTATTGGGCTTAATTTGTTGAGTAAAAGTGGCTTATTAAAAATCATTTTCCCACAAATGATGGCCTTGCATGGTGCCGAAAATGTAGAAGGTTTAGGGCATAAAGATAATTTTTACCACACCTTACAAGTGATAGATAATATCTGCGAAACCACCAATGATTTGTGGCTGCGTTGGGCTGCTTTATTACATGATATTGGCAAGCCTGCCACCAAGCGTTTCGAGCCCGGTTATGGTTTTACATTTCATGGTCACGAGGTAGTTGGTGCTAGAATGGTGCCTAAAATTTTTACGCAGCTAAAGCTACCGCTCAACGAAAAAATGCGCTTTGTACAAAAGCTAGTTGAGTTGCATTTGCGCCCTATTAGCCTTACCAAAGAAAATATTACAGACAGTGCTATCAGGCGTTTGCTGTTTGATGCAGGTGAAGACATTGAAGCCCTTATGTTACTGTGCAATGCAGATATTACCAGTAAAAACGTAGCCAAAGTAAAACGCTATTTGCAAAACTTTGAGTTGGTGCGCCTTCGCTTGCAAGAGGTAGAAGAAAGCGACCATATTCGCAATTGGCAGCCACCTGTTGGCGGCGAATTAATTATGCAAACTTTTGGCTTAAACCCTAGCCGAGAAGTAGGCATTATTAAAGATGCCATTCGCAATGGCATTTTAGATGGTTTAATTGCCAACACCTACGAAGCCGCTTTTAACTTTATGCTAGAAAAAGGTGCAGAACTTGGTTTGCAACCAATCAATGCATCCTAAGTATTGTTTTATACTTTTGCAAGCAGCTTGAGAACAGCATTAAACTACGTGAAGCCGGTACTGAGTTTACTACGTATCTACACTGCAACGGTTGTCTCGTTGTTAAACATTAAAACACAAAACATAGAACTATACATACTATGAAGCAGAGAATTTATTTAGATAACGCAGCTACTACACCATTAGAGCCAGAAGTACTTGATGCTATGATGCCTTATTTTACTACACATTTTGGCAATCCTTCTAGCATTTATAGCTATGGTAGAGAAAGCCGCATGGCTATAGAAAATGCACGTAAGTTGGTAGCTAAAATTCTCAATGCACATCCGGCAGAAATATTTTTCACCTCGGGTGGTACCGAAAGTAGCAACACCGCTATTACAGGCGCAGTAAGGTTTTTAGGCTGTAAGCACATCATTTCATCGGTAATAGAACACCACGCTACCACACATACCATAGCACATTTACACAAAACTGGCGAAGCCAAATTGAGTTATGTAAATGTGCTACCAAATGGGCATATTGACCTTGTACATCTTGAAAGCCTTTTAGCCGAAAGCGAAGAAAAATGTTTGGTTACACTGATGCATGCCAATAACGAAATTGGCAACATGATTAACCTGCACACGGTTGGCAATATTTGCAAGCAATACCAAGCTATTTTTCACAGCGATACAGTACAAACTGTTGGGCATTTTCCATTTGACTTGCGCAACACACCTGTTCATTTTATTACAGGTGCTGGCCATAAATTTCATGGGCCTAAAGGTGTAGGTATGTTATACATTAACGAGAACGTAAAAATAGAACCCTTTGTACATGGCGGCTCGCAAGAGCGTAACATGCGTGCAGGTACCGAAAACTTATACGGTATTGTAGGCTTTGCCAAAGCCCTAGAACTAGCCACCAAACACTACCAAGAAGATAGCATTTACATAAAAAAATTAAAGAACTACATGATGGAAACTTTGAAAAAAAGTATTTCAGAAGTAGGCTTTAATGGCGACCCACTAGGCGAAAGTTTATACGCAGTATTAAGTGTAAGCCTACCAAAAACTGAGATGAGCGAAATGCTATTGTTTAACCTAGATATTAATGGCATTTGCGCTAGTGGCGGCAGTGCTTGTACAAGTGGTGCAGACCAAGGCTCGCATGTTATTCGTGCCATTAATAACAACCCTAACCGAGTGACTATTCGTTTTTCGTTTAGCAAGCACAATACCACCGAAGAAATTGATACAGTGGTAGAACAATTGAAAAAAATGATGTAACGAGTGAAATGATAGACACTTTTTAATTTACACTAAACGCATTTCTATTGTCATTAAAACCCCAAATTTATCTACCCAAAGGCTGAACCTTGGGTTAATTAGAAATTGAAGATAACAAGCAAACAAAGCCCTTGCCGTATTTTGGTAAGGGCTTTGTTATTTCAAAATGTGCTGCGCCATACATGGAAAGGCTTGATACACACAAAAAATGGTTTCCCAACTTGCTAAAAGGCTTTATGAACAAAAGATCTGTAACCGCTACATTTTCATTTTTCCGTTAACAATCATGTCAAAATGTATCAAAAGTCATAAAAAAGCATTTACGCATAAAATAACTTGCACCCTAAATAAAACAAACTATTATGGCACACCACACAATTGAAACGCAATGGATGGGCAAAATGCAGTTTAATGCCCTGGTAAATGGTCACACCATAGTAATGGATGCACCTGAACGTTTAGGTGGCGAAGACAATGGCCCAATACCAAAACCTTTTGTATTAACCGCATTATCTGGCTGTACAGGTATGGATATTGTAGCACTGCTTAAAAAACAAGAAAAAGAAGTTGATAATTTAAACATAATAGTTGCTGGCGAATTAAGCAAACAAGCACCTATTGAATACGTAGCCATGCATGTAGTTTACGACTTTAAAGGTCCCGAAGCTAATAAAATAGCCGCCTTAGAAGCTGTAACTTTATCGCAAGAAAAATACTGTGGTGTAGGCCACATGCTTAAAAAAGCACTACCAATTACTTGGCAAGTATTGTACAATGGCACAAGCATTTTTAACAACCAAACAGTAACAGTAAGCGAAAATGTACTGTAACAAATGTTACAGCACTAACCATTTTATCAACATAAATTGCACTTAAAATAATTAAACATGAAAAAGAATATGGGCACACTAGATAGCGGCATTCGCATTGCAATTGCAGTGATATTTGCCATCTTATTTTTTACAGGTATTGTTACAGGTGTATTAGGCACTATTTTATTAATTGTTGGCGGCGTATTTATTGCAACAAGTGTTGTAAGTTTTTGCCCATTGTATGCGTTAATAGGTGTAAATACTTGTTCAGTAAAAAAATAACCATCATGTCGTTTAAAAATCGTTGTTTATCTACCATTTTTAGTATCGCAGTATTTAGCAGTTGCAACAGCCAAAGCCCTACCAATGTAGATGTAGCTAGTTTTGAGCAAGCCATAGCAAAAGGTAATATGCAATTGCTAGATGTAAGAACCGCATCGGAATACCAATCGGGTCATTTAAGTAACGCACTGTTGGCAAATTGGAACGATGAAGCAGAGTTTAAAAAACGCACAGAAACTTTAGATAAAACTAAACCTGTGTACACCTATTGCCTAAGCGGTGTACGCAGTGCTGCTGCTACACAATGGTTAAGGCAACAAGGCTTTACTGCTTACAATTTAACAGGCGGTATTAACGCTTGGAAAAAAGCCAACAAACCTGTAGAACAAGCCAATACCGTAAAGCAAATAACCAAGGCCCAATACGAAGCCATGATACCAACCAACCAAACCGTATTGGTAGATATTAGTGCTGTTTGGTGCCCACCATGTAAAGTAATGGCACCTATTGTAGATTCAATAGCGCAAGTAAAAAGTGGCAAAATGGTATTGGTAAAAATTGATGGCGGCGATCAAACAGAGCTTTGCAAAATGCTTAACATCAACGCATTTCCTACATTAATCATTTACAAACAGGGCAAGCTTGTGTGGCAAAAAGAAGGCATTGTAAGTGCCAATGAGATTGCCAAACAATTGCAATAAACACCAATCATGTGGCGTATTAGCAATACTAAGCGTAACTTTTTATACCAAAGCCATTACCTTTCATAGATAATTTTACACCATCAAACACATCAACCAATGAAACAAATAATATTCAGCAACTGGCATTTTATGCGCTTTGTAAGGCTAGGTTTAGGCATAGCCATCATTGTACAAGCCATCGCCAATAAAGATTCGCTTTTTATTTTTTTTGGCGCAGCTTTTACAGCAATGGCCATATTTAATTACGGTTGCTGTGGGGCATCTGGCTGCAATACTCCTATCAAAAAGCAAAACAACACTAACAACAATATTAGCTATGAAGAAGTGGTTAACAACAAATAAATATTACCTCATTGGCGCAGTTATTGGTAGCGTATGTGGTTTTTGCTACTGGAAATTTATTGGCTGTGCTTCTGGTACTTGTGCCATTACTTCTAAGCCGCTCAATAGCAGTTTATATGGCGCAATAATGGGTGCATTGGTAGGTGGTATGTTTAAAAAAGAAGAAAAGAAAACGGCACGATAATTTCTATCTTATAAACATCCGTTCACTAAAAAAATAACGATGACATTCAACGAAATGATACAATCTAACAAACCCGTTTTGGTAGATTTTTTTGCCGAATGGTGCGGCCCTTGTAAAACGATGGCACCTATTTTAAAAGATGTAAAACAAGCAATTGGCGATACCGCAACAATTATTAAAATTGATGTAGACAAAAACCCGCAAGCCGCTGAAGCTTATCAAATTAAAGGTGTACCCACATTAATACTGTTTAAAAATGGCAAGCCCCTATGGCGGCAAAGTGGTGTAGTGCCAAAAAACAATCTTGTAAGCGTTATAAAACAACATACATAACCTGTACTTTTCTCAAATTTTTAAACACTATTTGGCATAAATCACTAAAATATTTTAGCCAAATTAATTACAACTTGCGCCTTTTAAAACCTATTAAAATCAATAAAAAGTACTGCCTTTCGCAAGCGAGATGAACGCTTTATTGTCTATAAAAAAGCCGCTTACAAGTTCAATTGCTGTTATACCGTAACGAGCTTCATTTACTTAACTGTTTTTAGCTACTTTTTCGCAATTATCAAGCAGTAATTTTTACCCACACACTAACTTCTTATTAATAACGTTACGTATTGTAGTAGTTAACAACTATCGCTCATATCATCAACAAATAAGGGGGTTATGACTTTAAATATTCGCCTATTTTTTATCGGCATTTGCTTTTGCTTTTCTACTTTAAGTTTTGGCCAAGGCAATGCCTTAGGTGTACACGTAAGTACCACAGAATATGTGGGCGACCTTAACAATAATAGTTTTGCCAACCTCTATCAGTTTAATTTTATTGCACTCGGTGGAGGCTTATCATTACAACAAAAACTCAATGCTTCTTTCAATTTGGTTGAATCGGCTTTTTACAATAAAGTGCAGTACAAAACCCTTGATAAAACCCTTGGCGTAGATGCCAACTTTTTTACCCTTAACCTTAAACTGAAATACAAATTTAACAATGGCTACCTGCTAGGCGAGAAAGCGTTTTTTGCACCATTCTTAACGGTTGGTGCTGGTGCCACTTATACAAGTGCCATTAATTCAGGTTTATTTCAAGCACCTTTTGCAGTAAATGAATTTATACCAGATTTAGCCGCTGGTGCTGGTGCGGTTATTCGCTTTAGCCAAAAGTTTTACCTAGAATATGCAGCTACATTTCACCAACCCATGTTTGATGGTTGGGATGGCGTTACAAAAGATAAAAACGACCTTTATTTACAGCACAGCCTTGGCCTAATATTTACCTTAAAAACACAAGAGAAAAAAGATACCGATGGTGATGGCGTAAAAGATAGTAGAGACAAATGCCCTGAAACACCTGCTGGTACCGAAGTTGATTTTTGGGGCTGCCCCAAAACAATAAAATCTAACGATGATGATAGCGATGGCGTAAGAAACCGCTACGACGAATGCCCTAATACACCAAGAGGCACAACCGTAAACCAAAGAGGCTGCCCTATAACGATACGCAGTACCGACGATGATGGTGACGGCGTAAAAAACCGTTATGATGAATGTCCCGATACACCGCCAGATACTAAAGTAGGTGCAAACGGCTGCCCCGAAAAAGTGTACACTAGCAATTCAAATACTAGCAATTACAATAGCCCTAGCACCACACCACCTGTGGTTAGTGATGATGATGGTGACGGTGTACCCAACAGTAGCGACAAATGCCCTTACACTTATGGCAGTAGCAAAAATTATGGCTGCCCCGAAGTGCGAGAGGAAAGTAAAAAACGCCTTGAATTTGCAACACACGGTATTTATTTTGAAACAGGCAAAGCCACCATTAAACCTCTATCCTACTCTGTACTAAACGATATAGTAGCCATATTGCAAGAATATAAAGATTACCATGTGCGCCTTGCAGGCCATACCGATGCAGTAGGTAGCAATATCAATAACTACCAACTATCTGATGACAGGGTAATTTCGGTAAAAAATTATTTGATAAGTAAAGGTGTAAATGCCTACCGCTTTGAAACCCGCGGCTTTGGTAAAACAAGGCCCGTAGCTAGCAACACAACAGTAGAAGGCCGCTCCGAAAACAGAAGAGTAGAAATACAGTTGTTTTTAAAATAAGGTGGGGCGGTATTTGTGATAGTAACCACAGGGCAAAGAAGCAAAGAAGGGGTTGAAAAATCTCGGTTGCTTCTTTGGCCTGTGGTTCTTTTATATTAGTGGTTGTTTGGCTTGTTACTCTAAAATTTATTTGCTGTTACTATCATCATTTAGCTCTGAGAAGGCAGCTATAAATCTATTTTTTAGAGGATTGTCTTTGTGTATTAAAAGTGAGTTGAAAATGATAGCTTGTTCTATTATTGCTTTGTGGTCAATTTTTATGATTGTACCATCATCATGTTTTTGAAACCAAGCATCAAATTTTCTTTTCCGAATATGTTCTTTATGGTCTGTACTATCACAGATATACAAGGCTGCATTTTCTTTTGAAGCCAAAAACTTTTTTATTATTTCTGCAACTGTTGCAGCTATTGCTATATCAAGTGGCTGCTCTTTAGCAGCACCTTTTTCTACATCTATGTTAAATGCAAAAATATCACTTGCTAAATCTGGAAACTTGTCAAACAAAAAGCCATAGGAGATGAAATAGCACAAATAAACCGTACCAGCTTTTGAAGTAAAGCGGTAATACAAGTTGTCTACTTGACTAATTTTGTAAGGTTGCAAAGTTGATACCCTTTTCTTTTAATTGTGATAGTGTACCGCCATTTAATAAATGGTCTTTAATCATTTTACGGTCGCTAATAATTTTCTTCAAAATATCAGTACCAGATTTTGTAGCGCTAAGTGTTTTCTTTTTATCTATCGCTTTCATAGCGTGTATTTAATGCAATCTACTATTTTAATTTTATAGATAAACACCTTTAATGCCTTTGATGGTATTGTTTTCACCAACAAATGATTTTCGCAGAGAAAGAATTAAACCACAGAGCAACAGAGCAAAGAAGAGAAAGAATTGAACCACAGAGCAACAGAGCAAAGAAGATAAAGAATTTAACCACAGAGCAACAGAGCAAAGAAGATAAAGAATTTAACCACAGAGCAACAGAGCAAAGAAGAGAAAGAATTGAACCACAGAGCAACAGAGCAAAGAAGAGAAAGAATTGAACCACAGAGCAACAGAG
>JASGCX010000034.1 GCA_030053925.1 Flavobacterium sp. | reverse complement strand
AATTAAACATGGCGTTAAAAGATAAATAACGGTCAACTCTTTTTAGGCATTAACAGTTTTCACCTTTCACCTTTCACCTTTCACCTTTCACGTTTTCACTTTTCACATTTCACTTTTCACATTTCACTTTTCACGTCTCACATCTCACCTTTCACATCTCACTTTTCACCTTTCACGTTTTCACCTTTCACGTTTTCACCTTTCACGTCTCACTTTTCACCTTTCACGTTTTCACCTTTCACGTTTTCACCTTTCCCGTTTTCACTTTTCACATTTCACATCTCACTTTTCACCTTTCACGTTTTCACCTTTCACGTCTCACTTTTCACCACAATGACTTACCAAGAAACGCTAGATTATTTGTTTACTAAATTGCCAATGTTTACCCGTATTGGCGCAACTGCTTTTAAAAAAGACTTAACCAATACCATTGCATTATGCGAAGCATTAGGCAATCCTCATAAAAAATTTAAAACCATACACATAGCAGGCACCAATGGCAAAGGCAGTACAAGCCACATGCTTGCTGCGGTATTGCAAAGTGCAGGCTATAAAACAGGCTTGTACACATCGCCACATTTACACGATTTTAGAGAGCGCATAAAGGTAAATGGGCAAATGTGTGAGCAAGCATTTGTGGTTGATTTTACCAAACGTGTAACGCCATTGATTGATACCATTGAGCCATCTTTTTTTGAGATTACGGTAGCAATGGCTTTTGATTATTTTGCCCAACAACAAGTAGATATTGCGGTAATTGAAGTAGGTTTAGGCGGTAGATTGGATAGCACCAATATAGTTACACCAGTGCTGTCTGTTATTACCAATATTGGCTACGACCACATGAATATGCTTGGCAATACACTAGAACTAATTGCTAGCGAAAAAGCTGGTATTATTAAGCCAAACATTCCTGTAGTTATTGGTGAATATTTGCCAGAAACAAAGCCTATTTTTATTAAAAAGGCAAAGCAAGAAAATGCACCAATTGTATTTGCACAAGAAAAAAGATACGTTGCAGATTTTAAAAATGAGCACCACCAATTAACCATAGATGTAGCAGAACATGGTAGCGATATGAGGCATAGTTATGTTTTAGATTTACCCGGTATTTATCAAACTAAAAACATTTTGACGGTTATTCAAGCCATTCACCTGTTGCGTGTACAGGGCTGGCAACTTGATGAAACCATTGTAAAAAAAGCATTGCATCAAGTTAAAAAATTAACTGGTTTTTATGGTAGGTGGCAATTGGTACACGAGCATCCAAGCATTGTATTTGATGTTGCACATAACGAGGATGGTATTAGACAATTAACCGAGCAATTAGAACTACCTACCTACCAACATTTACACATTGTAATGGGTATGGTAAAAGATAAAGACATTGCCAAAGTGTTAAAATTAATGCCTAAAAATGCCACTTATTATTTTAGTAAAGCACCTATGCCTAGGGCTTTAGAGGAAGCAACTTTGCATGCAATGGCTGCCGAATTTGGCTTAACTGGCAAGCATTATAGCACAGTAAACAATGCACTGCAAGCGGCTGTTAATTCGTCTGATAAACAGGATTTAATTGTAGTTTGCGGCAGCGTATTTATTGTTGCAGAAGCTAACATTGATGCCATAAAATTTTAAAGAATGACCATTGCATTTGACACATCATTATCTACTGCCAAGCAGCTAGATGCAGCCGATATATTAGCCAGTTTTAAAGGGCAGTTTCATTTTCCAAAACATCAAGAAAAAGATGTGATTTATTTCTGCGGTAATTCGCTTGGCTTACAACCTAAAAACGTTGAGGCGGCTGTATTACAAGAGTTGAACGACTGGAAAAACTTAGCCATCACTGGCTTTGCAAAAGCCAAAAATCCTTGGCTCACTTATCAAGAATATTTGAAGCCAACATTAGCCAAAATTGTAGGTGCAAAAGCCGATGAAGTAACGGTAATGAACACACTTACCGTGAACTTGCATTTACTCATGTTATCGTTTTACAGGCCCAATAAACAACGGTTTAAAATAATGATGGAAGCAGGTGCTTTTCCATCTGACCAATACGCAGTAGAAACTTTGGTAAAGCATTTTGGTTTACAACCTGATGATACAATTATTGAAATAGCACCAAGAGAAGGCGAGAAATTATTGCACACAAAAGATATTGTTTCTGCCATAGCCCAACATGGCGAAAGCCTTGCTGTGGTGATGTTTGGGGGCATTAATTACTATACAGGTCAACTGTTTGATATGGCCGCAATTACTAAAGCTGCGCATAAAGCAGGTGCAATTGCAGGGTTCGATTTAGCCCATGTAGCTGGTAATGTGCCTATGCAATTACACGATTGGAATGTTGATTTTGCTTGCTGGTGCAATTACAAATATTTAAACGGTGGCCCGGGTGCTATTGGAGGTTTGTATGTGCATGAAAAATATGCAAGCAATCTCAATACACCACGTTTAGCCGGCTGGTGGGGCAATGAAGAAACCATGCGTTTTAAAATGGAAAAAGGCTTTGTACCTAAAACCAATGCAAGCGGTTGGAATATTAGTACTGCTCAAATTTTAAATACGGTTTCGTTGAAAGCATCTTTAGAATTATTTGATGCTGCAACCGTAGAAGCATTAAGAGCTAAAAGTATTCAATTAACTAACTACTTAGAATTTTTGCTACACCAATTACCCAATATTGAATTTGAAATTATTACCCCAAAAAACATAGCTGAACGAGGGGCGCAACTAAGTTTATATTTCTTAGAAAATGGCAAAGCCATTCACCAAAAAATGATTGACAACGGGATTATTGTAGATTATAGAGAACCCGGTGTTATTCGTGTAGCACCTGCACCTATATATTGCAGCTTTAAAGATGTGTACCGTTTTTATGAAATATTGAGAGATAATTTTTAACTAACTAAAATCAAATTATAATATATTCGTGTTTAATTTTGAATTTCAGAATACTTTTATCAATAAAAAATGAATACATTATCTATCCTAACCCAACTATCAAGACAAGATTATCTTAAGATATGTTTTACTCTTAAATACAAAAGCATCCGAGGTTATTTGTCTATTGGATTAGCTATTTTTTACTTCACAATAGGTATATTTTTATTAATAAAAGATCCGCAATCGAGCATTATAGTTTTTGTATCTGGCATTATATATATAACTATTACTAACCTTATGTTTTATCTAAAGTCATATAGTCAGTTTACTTCAAACAAAAAATTACAAGAAATGATTTGCTACACTTTTGGCGAAAATTCCATCAAAATAACAGGCGAAACATTTGAAAGTACTTTTTCAACTAAAACCATTTACAAAGTTACTTCTACAAAGAATTGGCTCTTAGTAATGCTAAATGCGGATAATTTTTATGCTATATCTAAAGGCAACATAAATGAAGATGATATGTTCACACTAAAAACAATTTTTAGCATGAATGGCGTAAAAAACTCAATTTTTTGATTACAAAACGCCAACCATCAATTACTTCGCCTTTACCCGTTGGTACACAGCCATACCAAAGCCAATTACCGTAATAATTATACCTATCCACAGCAAGTTTATCATAGGAAATTCGTACACTTTAAGCGTAATTAAGTTGGTAATACCAGCACTTTCTTTTACGCCAATTTCAAATTTGCCATTGGCATCGGTAGGTACTCTGTTAAAAGCAATTACCATGCTTTGCGAAATAATTGTATCGGTAATGCTGCGTAATTCTGCGCCTTTCAAAGCAATACCTGGTGTGGCTTTGTAGCGTTTTCCTTCTTTAGAAAACACTTCAATATCTAAGAAAACAGCTTGCTCATCAGAAGCAAATTTGCTTTGCAATTCAGCAGGATTTTTAACTACTTTATGCAATACCAAAAAGCCGTTACTGTAATAAGTAGTGTCGCCTACACCAATTTCTTTTTTCTGAAAAGTGGTTGTATCGGCTTGGTTATTTTCTTGGAAAGATGAGATATACACAAAAATATCTTTGTACCAATAATGCTTACTTGCAGGATTGGCAGCAAAACCTTCCATGTCTTTATTATTCTTAATCAAATCAGGATACAATGAAAACTGCTCGCTGCTTGACTTTGATTGAAACTTCACTTCAAAAAAACGCTTTCTTTCTTGGGTACTAAACGTATCTTTTATATATGTAACATTGTATTTACCCATATCTGTAGCAATGCCTTTAAACAAAGTGATATTTTCGGCAGGATCTTCTTTTTTATCTTTCTTAAAAGTGGCTACACCTGTTGTGTTCCAACTCAATACTGTTTTTTTACTTGAAGAAATAAGAATACCAACCAACACTAAACCAAAACCTACGTGGGCCACAGAAGCAGCAGCAAATTTTAGTTTGCCTTTAATACCAACAATAATGTATGAAGCATTGGCAACTGTTGAATACACTGCCGCAAAAATGGCTACATGAATAGCACCTAAAAAGCCCAAGCCATGTTTATTGTAATTGATGTTACCAAAGAAACTGATGGCCAAACTGATAGCTAAAGATAGAATAGTAGGCACTAAAATTTTCTTTGTAAAAAAGCCTTTAGGCGTGTCTTTATACTTTAAATATTGCGTGATAGCTGTTAAAATACCAATAACAATAGCCACAAAAACCTGTATTCGGTTATAGGCAAATTCAGGATCTTCTGATGGGGCAATAGATGCATTGAAGAGTTTATTATAAACTGGTACAGATGTTTTTGCAATAATTAAAAGCCCTGATAAAAAGAATACCAATGAGCCAATAAACATCCAAAATTCACGGCTATAAGTGCTTTCTTCTTTTACAATGGTTGGGATTGATTTATAACGAACAATGTACAACACATACGAAGGCATTACAAACACCAACAAGAATAACAACAACTGTGTGTTCATGCCTAAATCGGTAAAAGCGTGTACCGATGTATCGCCTAAAATACCGCTTCTAGTTAAGAAAGTTGAATACAGAATTAATAAAAACGCAGTGATATAAAAGAAGTAAGTGCTGCGCAAACTGTATGCAGTGTGCTTGTACACCAAATTGCAATGCAAGCCCGAAATCATTACCAACCAAGGCACTAACGAGGCATTTTCTACCGGATCCCAAGCCCAATAACCACCAAAGCTTAAACTTTCGTAAGCCCAAGCAGCACCCATCATAATGCCTAAACCCAAAATACCTGCACTAAAAGATGCCCAAGGCAGTGCTGGTTTTATCCAACTGTGGTCATCTTTTTTTATAAGCCCTGCAAAAGCAAAGGCAAATGGAATAATGGTACTTGCAAAACCTAAAAACAGCACAGGCGGATGTATCACCATCCAATAGTTTTGAAGCAAGTTATTTAAGCCCCTACCATCTTTCATTAAGGTTAAATAATCTGCTCTAATGCCACCTGTTACAGTGTCTTGCATAATAGGTGCATTATCTAAAATGCCTTCGTTGCGTAATAAACTAAAAGGGCTGCTGCCTAATTTGGCACTAAAAAAGTACAAGCCAAGCAACATCGATGCCAAGCAAAACTGCGCAAAACTTACCACCGTCATGGTACCTGCTTCCCAATCTTTGGCTTTCCAAATAAGTACCCAACCAAGTATGCAATGCCAAAAACTCCACAACATAAAACTACCTTCTTGGCCTTCCCAAAAGCAGCTTAATAAATACTTAACTTGTAGGCTTTTATCGCTGTGCTGCCAAGCGTATTTATACTCAAATAAATGGTGTGAAATGATGTAATACAGTGTACCGAAAATGATAAACACAGAAGCTGTTTCGGCAAAAAATGCCCAACGAGCAATCTGTAACCAACTTTTTTGTTCAGCGCCTATAGGCTGCTTTTTGCTTGCTTTGTAATAGGCTATTGTAGCCATTAACGAAGCCACAAAAGAAACAACCGCAAAAAACTGTCCTATTTTACCAGGTAATAAATGTTCGCCTAAATATTCCATGTTGTGAGAAAGTGAATGGTGAAACGTGAAAAGGTGAAATGTGAAACGTGAAAAGGTGAAAAGTGAAAAGGTGAAAGGTGAAAAGTGAGACGTGAAATGTGAAAGGTGAAAAGGTGAAAGGTGAAAAGTGAGACGTGAAATGTGAAAAGTGTAAATGTGAAATGTGAAAAGGTGAAACGTGAAACGTGAAAATGTGAAAGGTGAAACGTGAAAAGGTGAAATTTGAGATGTGATGGCTAACGGCTCATTTCCTTTCTGCCTCTTTGCCTTTTTGCCTTTCTGCCTTTTTGCCTCTTTGCCTTTCTGCTCTTTGCCTTTTTGCCTTTCTGCCTCTTTGCCTTTTGCCTCTTTGCCTTTTGCCTCTTTGCCTCTTTGCCTTTTTGCCTTTTTGCCTTCTATTTCTTAGTAAGGCTATCAGAACTTACGTAGCCGTTTTCGTCCATAGCATTGGCAGTTTGTATGCTTTTGCCTGCTGCGCTTACATCGTCTTTGTATTTGCTAGGGCATTTTAGCAAAATGTCTTTACACTCAAAATAGTCGCCATTCATTTTGCCTTTTAGTACAATGCGTTCACTTTTTTCCATGTCGGTAGGCTTAGTGTTATGATACACCACTTTTACCGTATTGCCCAAAGTATCAACGGCAGTAAAGCTTAGGTAATTGGCATCTTTAGTAGCGTTGTATTGTATGGGTTGTGATTTATCTAGCTTGGCAATAAGGTTTACAAACTTGCCATTTTTTTCTTTAGCTGAAGCGATGGTTTCGTAAGTGGTAAGGTTGCCTGTAAAGCTGATTAATACCGCAATGGCAATTACAATCAAAATTAACATAGCTATATGCGTATTCTTCATGGTAGTTATTGTTTCAGTTCGCAAAAGTAGTTGAAAAACTATTGGTGATTGTTGATGTTTGTTAGCTTTAGTTGTTAAAATGGGAAACTTTGATCAAACACCTAACTATGTACTAAAAAGCGTTACTAAGGTGCGATGGTTATTTAGCTATTTGCCGTACTTCTTCGCATTTTCTTTTTCTTCTTGTTGCCGTTGGGCTTTCATTTTGGCGGGCATTTCTCTGTAGCCTAAATTGAATAGTTTGAGATAGGTGGCTTCCATTTGTTGCGCTGTATTGGTGGGTTTAGGAAACTTACTGCTTTTCTCTCTTATAAGTACTTTTTTAAGCGTTTCGGCTTTTAGCAATAGTGCCATTGGGTTTACAGGATGGTATTGTAATACGAGATTGCAGCATTTAAGAATAAAGCCATCGTAGTAATTGTGTGTTTCTCTTTCGTAAAGGTTGGCAAGGTCTAGTACACAAAGGGCAATGGCTTGCTGGTTGCTAAGTGTGTCCATAAACAACCCACTTTTTACGGCTTCGGGTTTAATGTAGCTAGATGCCATTATCCATGCATCGGTAGGGAAAGTACCGCTAGTAAGTTCTGTATTGTACCAACCTATTTTCTCGCTGTAGTTTTTAATGTACATGTGCCCTGGTGCAAGGGCTATCCAACATGTTGCCCCTAATTCATCTGCCAGTATTTTGTACAAGTAGGTAAGGCTACGGCAATTGCCTTGGTGCGTGGCTAGCAGCTTGGTTACAAAGGTGTTGGTGATGTCTTGCTTACCGAGGGGGTCGGTGTGGTTGAAGGTGAAGGGAAGATGCAAAGTTTTAATTGATTTATGAATGGTTATGTTCAAAGTATCAACAAAAACAGCAAATGTAGAATGGTGAAGTAGATAGTTTGCACTATCAATATTTCGATATTTGGTTAATTTGTTTTTGCTGTAAATGTTTAATGCAATTGATTTCAAGTAATAAAGATTATTCAAGAATAGAGTTTCTGATAAACTATTATTCGTGAAAACATTTTCAACCATGAAAACAGCATTTCTAAAAGAACCGTTTCGTTTTATAAGGCTGTCAAGACTTATAAAAGTCTTGCAATAACTTTTAGACTTGTATAAGCTGTCATTGAAGCATGAATATCCTGTAGTAATACAAGAAAAAAAAAGTAGAGTTAAAGAAAATATGCGAAGCGTTTGAAACATCATTTTATTTGTTGTTCATTATCTAGTGGCAGTTGTGTAATTAATACTTGACCATTCTTTTTTATTATCTTAACCATTAAGTCGTCCTTATTTTTTGCTATACTATCGCCGCTTTGCATAAAGGCTTCTAATCTTTTATTCTTACAGGGATAAAGAATAAATTGTTCGTTTACTTTGCCATCTTTCATTATGTCAATCGAAATAAAACACTTAATGCCTTGAATATTGTCGACTATACTTATGTAACCGTTAAAGCTAGATTTTTTATAATTTTCTATAATCATCATAGTTCCTCTTTTGCCAGCTTTATTTATGGAAAAGCCAAGATAAACCATAAAAAATACATAAGTAATGATGCATAGCCCGATGAATATTGAGACTACAGTTAATAACTTTGAAGTGAATTTCATTTATCGTGTTAATTTGTACTGGTTTTTGTTTTGCCCTTTTTAATCATTTCATTAACTTTTGTAGGTACAGGTGCTTTTTTCATTTCGGGTATTTTTTTTATTACTTCAGCCAATTTAGGGGATTCGGGCAAATCTGTATGAGCCTCTATACCACCCTTTAAAGGAATTTCTGACTCTTGAACATAGTAATTGTCGGCAGTTGGGTAACTTGGCAATCCGCCAGCAATAAACCAAACATCATCGTTTGAATGTGTTATATGAACTTGTGAATTTACACCTTTGTTGCCCGCTGGGTCTTCTGGATCATAAAATACGCTTGTATATGCAGGTGTAGACACTGTTACAAGATTGACTTTAACCCCTAAGTAATCATTTAAAATTTTTGCGGCTTGAATACTAACATTACCGCCATGACTATACCCAATTAAAGAGATGGGCTCACTTTCGGTAATTTTTCCTTCATCCATTAATCTTGCTCTAGTCTCAATAACATATCCGGCAAGCTGGTAAGCAGCTACCTTACGTTCCATATTTTTACTATTCCATAAAGGTGCATTCCATCTAAATTTTTCATCTAAAACTTTATTACCAGTGATTCTGAGTAATTCTTTCTTTGTTTCTGGGGTATATATAGCCCCTTTATTATTTTGAAATAATCCATTACCCTGATTTGTGCCATGAACAGAGAAAGCTTCCAAACCATCCATATCAATATTTTCAATCGGGCTATTACTTGCATATTGATAAGGTGTTAACATCGCAAACTTATTTGTCAACGGATCCACACTCAAAAACCTACTTGCTTGTGCGTTTTCAATTTCATCAATTTCAGTTTGCGATAGCTGCATTTTTACTATCTTCTTGGTGTGTATGTTTATCAGGGCAGTACCAATGCGCTGTATGCTATCTTCATCAAAAAACTCATCGTACTTGCCATTGGTAAGGGTAACGACTTGTGTGCTTTTGCCAATGTTTTTAAATGGCTGGCGTGTTTGGCTGTGGGCTACTGTTACCATTAGTAGCAAAAAGATTAGCAGTTTGTTTTTCATGCTTGATGTATTGTGTTATAAAAATAAGTGGTTTATTGTTTTGATGGTTGTTTTCGTTTGGCTTTTTCTGTTTCTATGCTTTGCAACCATTGCAGGTATTGCTCTTTGGGCATATCTTGATAGCCCAAGTTGTTTACCTTTTTTTGTGCCATTTGCATTTGTTGCTGTGCTTTTAAAAGCGTTGGGTTATTGTTTATTTGTTCTTGCGATTGGATTTTATATTGCTGTGTAAAGTTTCTAAATTTTATTGCTTCAAAGTTGGCATTGCTCATAAGGGCTGCAATATTGTTGCTATCAATACTTAAAATGTGGTTACTCATTTGCTGCATGAAATCATCGTAACCATTTTTAGCTTCATAAGCCATTAAGAAATCTGCCAAACATTGGGCATATAGTTTTTGGGAAGAAAGGGTATCTAAATAGGTATTGTTTTTTAAAGCTACGCTGCTAATAGCACTGCTTTGTAATAGCCATGTAGTAGACACTAAATGACCGTTGGTAGTTTCAAAATTAGATAGGTTGCCTTTGGCATCTTTAAACATAATAAATGAATGTTCAGGTGCTAGAGATAGCCATGCTTTAGCCCCTAACTGTTCTGCAATGCATAAGTACAACAATGGCATTGAATGGCATTGCCCTGTATTGGTTTGCAACAACTTTGTTACAAACATTTTGGTGTAATCTTTTTCGGCATCAAAATCCTCAAAATCGTAGTCTATTTTTTTGATAACGAGGCTTTTACCATTGGTTAGTTTGAGAGTGTTGTTTTCTGCAAACAACTGTTGAATGGCATAGTTAAGGGCGAAGCCGTTTCTTATACTCATGCCTTGTTGTTTTAAAAGTTGCTTTACAATGTCGGCTCTTTGCTGAATGGCTTTTACAAATTCGCTGTAGGGATAAGTTTTATCGTAATAAACTGCTTCGCATAAATACACCGCTTGGGTAATGGAAAAGCTATTGGGATTAAGTTGTAGTAATTGGTTGTAATAGCTTTGAAAATGTGCCAAGTTGTTGCCATAGGCTTCTTTGGCTTCATCTCGTTTTAGTTCGGCTAATTCTGCTAATTGATTTTGTCGGTTTGTATTGCTTGATTGTCCTGGTAAAGTCATGCCACTTTGCTGCATCATTTTAAGGTTTTGTGCTGCAATAGCTGGGTCTTGCTTTGGCTGTAAGGGGTTGTTCAACAATCTATCTCTAAAATAGGCTTCTGCCAAATTGGGTTGTGGTGTTGGTAGGTTAATAGGTTGGAAACTATTGAAGTGTGGTTTGGGTACTCTTGGTTGTGCAAATACATGTATAACCAATACTTACACACAAAATAGCAAGTGCCATTTCTTCCACCTAATTTTTAAAGATGTGTACTGCTGCATTTTTTAAAGATAACTACTACAACTACTTAGATATTTTTTTAAATGTAGAAAGATTTTCTTCAACACCAAAAAATAATACTAAAATCCTTTTAAAAATTTCGCTTCGTTAAAAGCTCAATAACCTTACAAACCTACAAGTGTAGATGCTTTGTAAACTCGGCACAGGCTACCCAACAGCGGCATAGTAGTGCAACTGCTGGTGACATAAAAAAGCTACTTTGTACCAAATACTTTTTTCAATAATTCGGTGGTTTGGGCCGCTGGATTTTTACGAATCTTGGCTTCTTCTTGCGCTACTTGATAAAACATGCCTGCCAAAGCTCGGTCGGTTACATAGGCTTTTAAATCTGGATTTACCTTTTTTACAAACGGAATTTTATTGTATTGGGCAAACAATGCAGCCCATAATTGCGATGCACCAACTTTAGCCAATGACGAATCGATAACTGGCGCAAAAGCCGTAGTTAGTGGTGTGGTAGTTTTAGATTTTAGATACACGGTTGCTGCCGTATCGCCACCTTTTAATATGCCGAAAGCATCGGTAATGCTCATACTTGCGATGGCATTTACAAAAATAGGCGCAGCACTTTTGGCAGCGTCTTCTGCTGCACGGTTCATGCTTACAATGGCATCATCTACTTGCTTGTTAAAACCTAAAGCACGTAACTTTTGTTCTACTTGTTGTGCTTCGGGTGGCAGTAAAATTTTTACCGCAGCGTTACCTAAAAAGCCATCAACACCCGATAATTGTTCTGCACTTTTTTTTACACCAATTGCCAATGCTTCTTTAAGCCCCATGCCTACCTCGTCGGTGGTTAAGCCGCTGGTAGTGCCACTTTTAACTACATCGGTTGCTTTTTTTATTAAGCCTTTTAAACCTTGTGCATGTAACGAAGCGGCTAAAACTGTGGTAGCTATTGCTAGTGTAATATTTTTTTTCATGAACTTGTTTTAATTGAGATAATGCGGCAAATTAACATTGATTTTGTTAGTAAAACACTAAAAAGGATGCCCAACCCTTTTAATAAAAACAAATAGCCCAAACAGATTGCTTGGGCTATTAGTGCTATATTATTACTAAACCTAACCTACTCGGTTTTTGGTGCATCAGTTGTAGCGGCTTGGTCAGTATCTGCAGTAGTTGTTTCTGTAGATTGTTCAATTTGAGGTTGTTCATTTACTACATATTCTTCTGTAGCTGTTTCTGCTTTGCTTTTGCCTAAAAAGAAGCGTTTAACAGCGTACCAAACAGCTATCAAGCCTGCCAAAATGAGTTTCCAAAACTTTGCTATTAATACCCAAAAACCAACTTTGGCTAATACTTTACCTGCAACTAAACCACCAATTGTGTACACGGCAATTTTATCTGTGCTAGCATCAAAGTTGTCGTAAGTATTGCCTTCGGTAAATGATGCCATGTTAAGTACATTATCAATATCGGCTTTTACAATTGACAAATCTTTCATGTTGGCAATGGCATTAAGAGAAAGAACCCCTTTTCTACCCAGTATTCTTACATCGTAGTTAAGCGTATTACCATCTAGTGCTTCGCCAAATTTTATCTCTTTAGCCCAGTGCAATACTTTTCTTTTATCATCGTAAAATGGTGTAGAAGCCCAGCCAATAATGTGAATAGATTCGTAACCATTTTTAGCTCTTTCTTCATTGGTTGCTTTCTCTTCTTTTTGCATTTCCTTCATCAAATCATCGTATTTCACGTCTTTTGCATCATCATCTTTTACAAAGCCCATTTCATCGTAACTTACAACAAATGCGTAAGTGCTGTCGCTTGTAAATGGCGTTGCTTGTTCAGGAAAAATAATACCTAAAATATCGTCTCGTTCAGGATTGCCCCATAAATCTGTCAATACATATTTACTTTGAGCGGCGTTTAAAAATTTAAAGCCTTTGGGTATATTTAGCTGTGCAAAACCACCTTCAAGTTTTACAATACCAGTTTCGTATTTCATGGCTTGTTTAACTGAGTCTATCATTTTAAGTGCCTGGATAGCCTTATCTAAGGCTATTTGACTAGAATCTTTGTCTTTGCCAGCAAAAGAAGTTACATTAAAAAGCACGAGTGCTAAAAGTGCTAGAGAAAATTTACGCATACAGTTGAGTTTTGGTTGATAAAAATATCAATCCAATTCTAATTTCCAAAAAAACTAGCAGATTATTTTTTATAAATTAATAATTCTGTTAGTTCTGCAATGCCCTCACTCGCTGTTTTCTCAATCATTGCGATATTTTGCAAAGAAGATGTGTAAGGAATTTTTTTATCGATAATAAATTTAGGAATACTAGGCTTTGCAATATCTATTAAACCAGCAGCAGGATACACTTGTAAAGATGTACCCACCACCACAAAAATATCTGCCTCTGCAACCACGGCAGCAGCCACTTCAATCATTGGCACTTCTTCTTCAAACCATACAATAAATGGCCGTAACTGCGAGCCATCTTCTGCCAAATCGCCTAAATTTATGTCACCTTTAATGTGGTAAGTTTTGGTGCTATTTGCAACGCTGCGCATTTTAAATATTTCGCCATGCAAATGCAATACATTGGTGCTGCCACCTCGTTCGTGTAGGTCGTCAATATTTTGTGTGATAATGGTAACATCAAAATACTTTTCTAACGCAGCTATACCAATATGAGCAGCATTTGGCTGTGCTTGCGCCACATCTTTTCTACGTTGGTTGTAAAACTCTAAAACCAATGCAGGATTAGCTTTGAAGCCTCTTGGTGTAGCTACTTCATACACATTATAACCCTCCCACAAGCCGTTGCTGTCTCTAAAGGTTTTTAAGCCGCTTTCGGCGCTAATACCTGCACCCGTTAGTACTACTAATTTTTGTTTTGCCATGGGGTAAAAATAATTAAACCTTGGTGCTTTTTGGTTTCATTTTTTTATAAACAAACCATGCAATAACACTTACAATAATTATAGGCCAAATAGATGTAAAGAAAAGCAATAGATCACTTACAATAGTTGCGCCTTGTACAAATGCTTCTTTAAATTTTGCAAAAAAGCCTGGCTTATTATCAATAGTATTTGAACTAGAACTGTATTGAAAATAGCGCAGATTGATGGTGCTGTAAGCGGCATTATGGGTTAAATAAGTTACTCTACCGGCACCACTTTCTATAGCTTCTTGAACACCATTTATTTCTTCTTGTACCTCTAGTATTTCTTTCATGTTTTTAGCTTGTTTAAGCAAATCCATGTATCTATTTCTTACTTGTTTTTTTGCCTCAATTCTAGCTTTTGTATCAACTACTTCAGCCGTTACATCTTGTGTGCTAATTTTTCTTTCAACCACCGTTACTGCATCGTTACTAAAGCTATTTAATAGATTTTCAAATTGCTCAACGGGTACTTTTATACTGATGCTATTTTGCACTCCACCATCGGTTTGCGATTGCTCTTCAGTAGCTATATAAGCACCGTAATTTTTTACTTTACTGTGAATATTTTTATTAAAAGAAGTGTAGTCTTTTACTTGTAATGCAATATCTGCGGTCTTTATAATTTTTTTGTCCCAATCAATATTTACAGGCTCTTTGGCATTATTAGGCGCATTATTTTTTATTTC
Organism: Flavobacterium sp.; assembly: GCA_030053925.1. Classification (GTDB taxonomy): domain Bacteria; phylum Bacteroidota; class Bacteroidia; order Chitinophagales; family Chitinophagaceae; genus Parasediminibacterium. The sequence goes on along the minus strand of JASGCX010000034.1, from coordinate 24,974 downwards.
TTCGGTTATGGTTATTTGATTAGGTAATGATAAAGTGTCTGTAGTTGCTGAGGCTATACCAACATCATTTACTAAAGCCTTCTCTTTATTTTTTTTGAACTCTTTTGATTGACCACATGACGTTAGCAGCACGGCTATAATAGCCATGAAAAGGATGATTCGTTTCATTGTTTTTGATTTTTAGATGAGATGCAAAGAGAGAAAATTTACATACAGCGAGCAATCGTTTAAAAGAATTATTGGCGTTTTAAAATAATAGCCAAACTATCAGTTGTAGTAATACTTATCAAGCTATCATTCGTTTTTGTCAAATGGTTTGCCAATAATAGGCCATCTTCTTTTAAAAATAACGAATCACCTTTTAAGATGTAACTCAATGCAGTTGCAGCACTATCTTTTGCCGATAGTATGTTAAATGTGCTATCAGCATTGAATTTAAAAGCGATAGTACTATCTAAAAAAGCTAAATCCAACCAATTTTTTGTGCTATCACTACCTATTTGATAAACACTATCAACTTGCCATTTACCTACTAGGCTAAAAGGCTGCTTATTGTTTGCTTTTGAAGCAAACCATTTACACGAAATACCAGTAATAACAATGCTTGCAACTACTATGGTTGCGATGATTTTCTTTTGCATTTTTTGCGGTTTTATTTGTGAGAAAAATAAAATTGCGGGCCCGCATAGCTTAATAGTAAATAGCCGCAAATAGTAACCATTTGCAATTGTTAAAGAATTTAAAAATGGTAAAGTATTAATTTTTAGGCATAAAAAAAGCCCCAACCAATGAGGCTTGTATTTAAAAAATAGGTTTAAATAGCGTAGTCTGAAGCAGGCATTTCGGCTAGCTCCATAATAACGTTCCATTCGTAGGAAGTTACAGGTTGTACAGATAAACGGCCTAAACGTACCAATGCCATTTTCTCTAATCTCACGTCGGCTTTTACTTGTGCCAATGTTACTGGTTTTTTAAGCTTTTTTACAGGCTTTACATCAACAACTACCCAGTTAGTATCATCGGTTGTGGGGTCTTGATAATGCTCTTTAACCAGCTTTGCAATACCAACAACTTCCATGCCTTCATTACTATGATACCATAACAACAGATCGCCTTTTTTCATGGCTTTTAGGTTGTTACGTGCTTGATAATTACGTACACCATCCCAAAATGTTTGTTTATCTTTTTCAAACTGATTCCAACTGTATTTAAAAGGTTCAGATTTAATAAGCCAATAACCCCTAGCCCCTAAATGGGGATTTTTTTCTTCAAGATTAGATTCAATTTTTGCCATACTATAATCATTAATTCGGAACTATTTTTAAAACGCAGTTTTGGGTTGGGGCTTTACCAACCACTTGCTAATACATCAACTAAGTGCATTACCTGTAAACCAGCATTATTGTGTTTATTTCTACCATCAATGTGCATTAGACAACTCATATCGGTACTAATCAAATAATCGGCTTTAGTATCGGTGGCATTGGTAATTTTTTGGTCGGCCATGGCAATGCTAATTGGTTCAAATTTTACGGCAAACGTACCGCCAAAACCACAGCAGGTTTCTACGTCATTCATCTCTACCAATTCTAGGCCTTTTACCTTGCTTAGTAATTGTCTTGGTTCGGTTTTAATATTACATTCTCGTAGCCCTGCACAGCTATCATGGTAGGTAGCTTTACCTTTAAATGTTGCGCCAATATCATCTACTTTCAACACATTTATTAGAAAATCGCTTAGCTCAAAACTGCGCTGGCCAAGTGCAACTACTTCTTTATGATTTGCTGTAGTATCAAACAATTTTGGGTAATAATTTCTTACAAAACCCACACAGCTAGCACTTGGTGCAACAATGTAGTTGGCACCATCAAAGTCTTTTATAAACTTGCTACACACTTCTTTGCTTTCGCCCCAAAAACCGGCATTAAATGCGGGCTGGCCGCAGCAAGTTTGATTGGTATTATAGCTAACCTTGCAACCAACTTTTTCAAGCACTTTTACCATATTAAAAGCAACTTGTGGATATAGTTGATCAACAAAACAAGGTATAAAAATTTGTACATTCATGCACCAAACCCTTATTGGGAAATTAATTTTTTAAATGATTGATTGAGGTTTATCATTTTCAATGCTGTAATAGCAGCCTCCTTGCCTTTATGGCCATGAATACCGCCAATACGTTCAATGGCTTGCTGTTCTGTATCAACCGTTAAAATACCAAAAACCGTAGGTACTTCTAGCAGCATATTTAAATTTGCCACGCCATCTGTTACAGCTTTACACACATAATCAAAATGTGGCGTATCGCCTCTAATTACTGTACCTAAAGCAATAAACGCATCGGCTTTTTGCTTGGCATTTTTTTGAAAAGCTTTTATGGCAAATGGTATTTCAAAAGCACCAGGCACAGTTATTACTTTAAACTTAACGCCTCGTTCTTTTAGGCTTTTTTTAGCACCTGCTTCTAGCTTGTTTACAATATGGGCGTTCCACTCCGTTTTCACTATAACAACAAAGGCATCCTTAGTTGAGGGGATGCCTTTTTGCAATGCGATGTTACCTTTTGTAGCCATACATTAATTTACGCTCAAGTCAGCTTTTTCTACACTAATTTTATTAATGTACTTATCAGCTTGTTGTGCTTTTTCTGTTTTAGGAAATTTCTCTTTTAATGATTTGAATAAGTCTAATGCTTCTTTGTCTTTCTTTAAAGTAGCACTTAACAAAGCCGCACGGAACAAATATTCAGCAGATAATGCTTCATCTGATTCGAATGTGCTACTAGCTTTTTTGTAACTATCTACGGCATCATCATTTTTACCTGCTTCTGCATAAGCATCACCAAGTACACCGTAAGCGGCAGCTTGTACTTGCTTGGCACTGGTTTTAAAATCTTTTAAATGCTCAATAGCTTTGTTAAAATCGCCAAGTTTTAAGTAACTAACACCTGCGTAATAATGTGCAAGATTTGCAGCTTTTGTACCGCCATAGTTTTTAATAATGTACAATACACCTTTGCTTGTACCATTACCTTCAAGTACCAGTTTGGCACTATCTTGTTGAAAATACTGTTGTGCTTTATAAATGGCATCGGCAGCTTTTTCTTCTTTTGGTTTTATAACAAACTGTTTGTAGCCATAATAACCGCCAAATACTACAATAATACCAACTAATAATCCAGTTATTAATTTCCCGCTTTTTTGCCAAAATAATTTGGCTTTCGATAAGGCTTCGTTGGTATTTACTACCTGCGCATCAACAATCTGTTTGCTCATGAATGTGTAATTTGAATTTTGAAATTTATGGGTTTGTAATTGTAAGTAGTTTTTTAGTTTCTCAGAATGACATTTATTAATCGTAATCAAAAGGATATGCTTCGTCTAAATACACGTCTTTGTAAACTTCACTGTCATCTGGCCATGGGCTTTCTTCAGCAAATTTTACACTAGCTTCTACCAAGTTGTTAATTTTTGCATCAATAGCATCTATCTCTTTTTGTGTAGCAAATTTTTTATCTAAAATAGTTTGTTGTACTCGGTAAAGTGGGTCTTGGCTTTTGTATTCATCTACCTCATCTTTACTACGGTATTTTTGAGGATCGCTAATTGAGTGACCTTTGTAGCGATACGTTTTCATTTCTAGCAAAGTGGGCCCACCACCTTCTCTTGCTCGTTTTACGGCTCTTGCAACTGCTTCATGTACCGTTTCGGCAGTCATACCATCTACTTTATCAGAAGGCATTTCGTAGGCATCTGCTAGTTTATAAATATCTACCACGTTACTAGTACGTTCTACCGAAGTACCCATAGCGTATTGGTTGTTTTCGCAAATAAAAATCACAGGCAATTTCCATGTCATAGCCATGTTAAACGTTTCGTGCAACATACCTTGCCTCGAAGCACCATCACCAAAAAAGCAAAGGCAAACATTATCTGTACCCTTATATTTTTCAGCAAAAGCTAAACCTGCACCTGTACCTATTTGGGCACCCACAATACCGTGGCCACCAAAAAAATAATTGGCTTTACTAAAGAAGTGCATACTACCACCTTTACCTTTTGAGCAACCTGTAGCTTTACCATATAATTCGGCCATACACTCATTGGCTGTCATACCTTTTGCAAGCCCCAAACCATGGTCGCGATAGGCAGTAATAAAAGGATCTGAATGTTGTGTAGCAGTCATACAACCTGCTGCTAAAGCTTCTTGACCTACATAAGCATGGAAGAAACCACGAATTTTACCAGCCATTTTGTACATTTCCTCAGCCTTTAATTCAAACTGACGTATCAACTGCATTACCTCGTACCAATACAGGTAAGTTTCTTTAGAAAATTTTGTTTGTGCCATACAAAAATTTGAGGTGCAAATATATGCCTTGTACCAATACAATTTTCTGCAAGATTATAATACTAATTGATGGCGTTTTAATGTTGATAATTAGCTGGTTATTTGAAATTATTGGTTGAAAAATGAAGCCAAGTATTGAGAAAAGAATATTTTACGCTTGTCGAAAGACATACTGTGTTTTTAAAGTAGATAAATAGGCAACTTTATGTTTTGGTTAGTGTTTATAGATTTAGCATTGGTAATTGCATAATACCAAGCAGCCAGTAAGTAAGCCCACACATGCCACAAGAAAACCGTACAAGCAGGTACTTTGCTAGCTTAGTATAAACTTGCAAGAGACGATGAAAAGCTTTACAAATGCAGCTTACAAAAAAATAAAAGCATTATGATAGGTAACCGATTTATAAAATTTAACCCCAACGAAAATGGTCAAACCAAGTTTGAGCAAATGTTGGATTTATTTACCCAATTGCTTACGTACACCAATGGTAATGCAAGCGAGGCTTTAAGTTGGATGAATGAACTGGATAAAAAATACCAATTTACAACGAGCGAATATGGTATTGGCGATTTTATTGAAGACCTAAAAGCGGATGGCTACCTGCAAGAAAACCCTGCTGATGGTAGCATGAAAATTACTGCTAAAAGCGAACAAAGCATTAGAAAACGCAGCCTTGAGGAGATTTTTGGTAAGCTTAAAAAAAGCAAAACTGGTAATCATCAAACATTTAAACCAGGCCAAGGCGACGAGATAAATCCTGAAACAAGACCTTTTCAATTTGGTGATACGCTAGCGCAAATAGACTTTACCGAAAGCATTAGAAATGCCCAAATTAATCATGGTGTAGAGAGTTTTAGAATGCAAGAAAACGACTTGCAGATACGTGAAACAGATTTTAAAACACAAACTTCAACCGTGCTGATGATTGATATTTCGCACTCGATGATTTTGTACGGTGAGGATAGAATTACACCCGCTAAAAAAGTAGCAATGGCTTTGAGTGAATTGATACAAACAAAATATCCTAAAGACACCATTGATATTGTAGTTTTTGGCAACGATGCGTGGACGATTGAAGTGAAGGACCTGCCCTATTTGCAAGTTGGCCCTTACCACACTAATACTGTTGCAGGGCTTGAATTAGCAATGGATTTGCTACGCAGAAGAAAGAACCCAAACAAGCAGATATTTATGATAACCGATGGCAAACCTACTTGTATTAAAATTGGTGGTAAATATTACAAAAACAGTTTTGGGCTAGATAGAAAAGTGGTGAATAGCTGTATTAACTTGGCGGCGCAGTGTAAAAAGTTGAAAATACCTATTACAACGTTTATGATAGCTAGTGACCCTTATTTGCAAAGCTTTGTACAAGAATTTACCGAAATGAATAATGGTAAAGCCTTTTTTGCCAGCTTGGATAAATTGGGTGCTTTTATTTTTAAAGACTTTGAAAGTGGGAAAAGAAAGACGGTGTATTAGAGCGGTTTTGATTGTTAAGAATAATTTTTTTAGAGTAAAACATTTAGGTAAAAATTTTATTTACTACATTACGCTTCTAAATATTTATCCATGCCAAATTTTCTAAGTCTCTGGTGGATAGTTGCCTTGCTATTCATCATTTTTAGCGGTCTTGTAACCGTAAACCAAGGCACCATTTCTGTTATTACCATGTTTGGTAAGTATCAACGAATTTTATTGCCCGGATTGCGTTTTAAAATTCCTTTAATTGAACAGATTTACAAGCGTATTAGTATTCAAAACAGGTCGGTAGAGCTTGAGTTTCAAGCCGTTACTATTGACCAAGCAAATGTGTATTTTAAAAGCATGTTGCTGTATTCGGTGCAAAACGAAAGCGAAGAAACTATTAAAAAAGTAGCTTTTAAATTTATTAGCGACAAAGATTTAATGCAAGCTTTAATTCGTACCGTTGAAGGTTCTATTCGAGCATTTGTAGCTACTAAAAAGCAAGCAGAAATTTTAACGGCTAGAAGCGAAATTGTAGAATATGTGAAAGAACAAATTGACCATTCGCTAGAAGAATGGGGCTATCATTTGCAAGATTTACAGATTAACGATATTACGTTTGACAAAGCCGTAATGGAAAGTATGAGCCGAGTAGTAGCTAGTAACAACTTAAAAGCTGCCGCCGAAAATGAAGGTCAGGCATTGTTAATTACTAAAACCAAAGCGGCTGAAGCAGAAGGTAATTTTATAAAAATTTCGGCAGAGGCCGAAAAAGAAGCAGCTCGCTTACGTGGCCAAGGTGTGGCTTTGTTTAGAGAAGAAGTAGCACGTGGTATGAGTCAAGCAGCAGAACAAATGAAGCAAGCAAACCTTGATACAAACGTTATTCTGTTTAGTATGTGGACAGAAGCCATTAAAAACTTTGCCGAATATGGTAAAGGCAACGTGATATTTTTAGATGGTAGCGTTGATGGTATGGACAAAACCATGAAACAAGTAATGGGTATGCTAAAGGCAAAAGACATTAAAACCGATTGATGTATTAAATAGCATCACTAAAAAATCCCCCGCAGACGATTTGTTTGTGGGGCTTTTTTATGTTAAAACATATCGTATTTAGTATTCTTTTCGGGTACATATTCTTGCTGTTCAAGCAATGCTTCTTGTGTAGGATTTTTGGTAATGCCAACCGCTACTTGAAACAATACAAACCACATAACTATTGTTGCAAGCAACTCACCTAGTGTTAGCCAATAGCCCCAAAACGCATACACAGCAGCCTTTTTAGGGTTAGATAATTCGTAAATTACTTGTACCCTTTCGCCTGTTTGGTAGCTACGAAACAAATAATCTGCATCTACTTGATACGCCATTTTGCCAACCGTAAAACTAGCTTTTGATACTTGTTTTTGCAAGGCACTATCTTTTACAAGCACAATGGTAGCTGGCGCAAATTCACCATCAAAATAGTCTGGCTGGCGCGAAAACCAAACATACAAACTGAAAATAACGAGGTATAAAATACTGATGAATTTGTACATGCCCTTTCTCTTAAAACAAAAACTAGTTCTTTAAATTTATTGTAGTTATCAAATAGCTAATTGTACTGAATTTTCCAAATTGAAGTTGCTAGTTTGGCTAAATGAGCTTGGCGTTTCTTAATGTTTTCAGAAGTCCATTGAGGATCAATAATATTTTTAGTAAGTACAAATTTGCTAGTTAGGTAAATGTCCTTCTTCTCAATAAAAGTTTTATCGGCAGCGTCTTTATTATTTTTTACAGCTTCAAGAAGTGTAAGGTTACCAATCATGAACACATTTCTTTCATACTCATCCTCTGTAAAATCATCGTGCCATGCATCAGGAAAACTTTCTGGCAATATATGTTCTATACTTCCATTATCGGTTTCAAAATCATAGAAACTACCGCCTTCTTCCTGACCTTCTAATTTATACAAAGTATATCTTAATATTTTTTTGTCTGTAGAATTATTTGTGTTGAATTGTTTAATAGCAAAATAATTTTTAAACTCATCATCAGTAACATAAAGTGATTTTATGTCATTAAGAACAGCGATAATATTGTTACTCTCCCCTTTATAAAGATTAATAGCAGCTTTGCTATAAACCTTGTCCATATCATTGGTTTGTTTTTTTGCAATAACATTATATCTATATGACAAAGCAACAATCGAATGCATAAGCCTTCTTATATCGGAAGAGTTATTTAATTTATTGAGCGCTACCATTAAAAGCGGTTTCCATTGTATTACTTTAAATGCTTTCAGAATACTTATAATGCTTCTTATTTCTTTGTCTGTTTTCCACAAATCATCATCTGGATTTCCTAAAGCGATATAGTTATACGCATAAAACTCCAAATGATCTAATAAATAAAATACATCTTTGTCTGTTTTTACAAAATGCTTTATTTCTTTAAATAAATATTCTTTGCTAATTTGTTTTCTTGTTGCTACTAAAAAATATCTTAAAAAAGTTGGAAATTCTTTTAATCCTATTGCATCAATTATTTTTTTCCATTGCGTTTTAATTTGTTTTAAATCGGTCTCACTTTTAGCAACTAATGAGAACAAATAATTTTTTAACAAATCTGTGGATGTTAATTCTACACCTCTAGAGTTTAGGGTTTCGAAAACAGTGTAGGCGTTTAATTCATCCTCAACTGTAATTTGTATAAACATCATTAACTCGCCAGCTACATTATTTAAAAATGAGGCAAATTCGCCACCATTATTCGTCTTAAATCGATGAGCAATTTTCTGTTTAAAGAACAAGTAAGCATCCCACATTAATCTCTCTGAATCAGATAATTTTCTAACATTAATTGGTTCTTTAAACCCAACTAATCGATTTTGAAAAAACCCATCATTATTTTCATTTAAAAATAACTTACTTGAATAGTTTAATGAAGTAGGATCTTTTTGCCCAATATATTGATGCATCAATAGGTCAATTCGTTCTTTATTGGCATCTATATCAATACCTCTATCCGATAATTTGCGAATCGCATCAATAATGCCTAGTATAAGAATCGTTAAAGTTGTAAATCTTTGTTGGCCGTCAATAATTAAAAACTCCTTTCCTGTTGTACTCTGCAATACAACGGCACCCATATAATGCGCATTATTTGTTTCAGCGGCTAACTCAATATCATTCCATAAATCTTCCCAATTATCTTGCTCCCAAGAATAATCTCGTTGAAATTGTGGTACTCTATATATTTTTCCATTACCTAAAACATCATTTAGATTAACAGTTTTTGTATCCAAAAAGTGTCCTGCTGCCATAAAATTAAATTAGCCGTTGTTTAACATCAATATGCTAACTGTAAAAGTAAGCAATCATTTAGTTAGCTTGTTCGTGTTACTTAACGCTACAGCCGAAAAAAGCTACAACAGCCGCAGTGTGCAACGCAACTGAAGCTCAATAGCATTAACAAAGCCAACAAACAATAAAAAAGGATTAGAAACATGCAAAGCTTCTAATCCTAAAAATATAGTTCCGTTTAATTTAAACTTCTAAAGTCAACAGGTACTAGTTTGCTTACGCCTGGTTCTTGCATGGTTACGCCATAAATTACATCTACAGCACCCATGGTTTGCTTGTTGTGGGTTACAATGATGAACTGCGAGTTGTCGCTAAATTTCTTAATCATTTGGGTAAATTTGCCCACGTTGGCATCATCAAGCGGCGCATCTACCTCGTCTAAAATACAGAATGGTGCTGGCTTAATTAAGTAAATGGCAAATAGTAAAGCCGTTGCAGTTAAGGTTTTTTCGCCGCCACTTAACTGTGTAATTGATGATGGTCGCTTACCTTTTGGCTTGGCAATAATCTCAATACCTGTTTCGGCTAAGTTTTCTGGATTTACCAAAATCATGTCGGCTGTATCTTCTTCGGTAAACAAGGCTTTAAACACTTTTTGGAAATTGTCACGCACTTTATTGAAGGTATCTAAAAACTGTTGGTTGGCTGTTGCTTCAACCTCTTGAATGGTTTGTAGCAAGCTATCTTTTGCATTTACCAAGTCGTTTTTCTGCTCTAAAATAAAGTCGTAACGCTTCTTCATTTCGGTGTAAGCTTCTATGGCTGTGGGGTTTACTTCGCCCATATTATCCATGCGCTTACGCATACGGTCGCTAGCAGCTTGTAATTCTTCTAAAGGCGTGTCGGTAGTTCTTGCTTCGTCTAAAATTTTGTCTAAATCTATTTTAAACTCTACATGCAAGCGCTCCTTCATACCGGCAAGTTGCAATTTCAGTTCGTTCAGCTTGTCTTTTAGTTCATTAATTAAACTATCCAACTGTTCTTTGCTTTTAACCTTGCTGCGTAGCTCGCTTTCTTTGGTTTGTAGCGCATTACGCAGGTTGTAAAATGCTTGGTCAGCCTCATTTAATTTTTTATCTTCTTCTTCTTTTTTGCGTAGCAAAATCAACAATGCTTCGTGGCTGTTTTGCAACGCATTTTCGCCATCTTCAATATTGGTAGCAGCTTCAGCTAATTGTGCCGTGTTGCTATCAATTTGTTGGTGCAAATCGTTTAATTGTTTTTGCTTAAACGCAAGCTCTTGTTGCAATGCCGTTATTTTACTTTGCTGACGAGTTAACTGTAAATTATTCTCGTTGTATTGTGCCGATACTTGTTGATAATCTTGCTCGGCCAATTTATAATCTTGCTCTACCAATTTCAATTGCTCATTGGTTTGTAGCAATTGTTCGTTTAAACTTTGCAAGGTTTCTCTTGTATTGGCAATAGCTTCTTGCTCGTCTTCAAGGCGCAGTTGAAAGTCTTCCAAACGCTGTGTAGTAGCAGCCTGCTGCGCTTGTATATTTTCAATTTTATTTTTGGCTGCAAACACCTGATTGGTTAATTGATTCACCTCAATTTCTGTTTGCTTAATGGCTTTTTCTTGTAGCTGACCACTATAACCAATTACTCGGTTGTGCGTAGTTTGTATTTCTGCTTTTAGCGATTGTACCACCGCATCTAGCATAATAATTTCATCGTTCAGCTTTTCTAAGTTTTTAGCACGTCCTATTTTTTTACCTTCAAATAAGCCAACGCTACCACCGGTTAATGTGTATTTACCTTTTACAAATCTGCCTGTTTTCTCTAAAATTGTTACGCCATTGCTATTGGTAAATGCGTGTTCATTTTCAGCGATGTACACGTTCTGTAACAAATACACGGCAAGGGTTTGGTATGCCTCATCAACCTCTATTACTTCAAGGGCTTTGATGGTATTTGAAGGCTGAGGAATATTGCTTAATTCTTTACCTTTTAATTGGTCTAACAAGAAGAAATTGGCCTTACCTTTTTTATTATCATCAAGCAAATGCACCGCTTGCATACCTTCTGCTAAGTTGTTTACCACATAGTAATTAAGGTATGGTTCTAGTACATTTTCTACAGCCGTTCTGTAGGCTTCATTTACATAAATAATATCTGATAAAATGGGTGCGCTGTGGTTCCAATTTGGGTTTTTGTGCAAAAATTTAATACTTTCAGGATAGCCTTCCATCGAGTCAATTAAACTCTTCAACAAGGCGTATTCATTACGTTTGCTATCAAGCTTACGATTGTCTTCGGCTAGTTGATTGCGCAATACTTCTAACTCTTGTTGTGTAGCTAAAATACGCTGTTTTGCTGTTTCGTGTTGCTCATTTAATACTTGCAAATCAATACGCTTTTGTGCCAGCAATTCTTCTTTTTCTAACGCTTCGTTTTCTAATTGCTTTAACTGGTACTGACGGTTTTGTTGCTCCTCAATTAACTGTGCAGAGGAGCGTTGAATATTGTTGATAGATGTATCTGCAACCGCAACTTTTTTCTCTGCGTCAAACTGATTGCGCTGTATGCTTTGGTACCGATTACGCAAGCCATCTAAGCCTACACGTTTGTCATCAAATACCTGTCTTTTATCGTCAATATCTTGTTTGGCATTGGCAACTTTGTACTGCAATTCTTGTAGTTGGTTACTTTCTTCACCTACTTGAATTTGTGTGTACTGAATGCTATCGCCTAAGTTTTTTAACTGCCCTTCAGCTTTTTGCAAAAAGTCTTTTAAGTTGGTTTCTTTTTCTTTTAGGTAATGTAATTTTTGTGAAGCCAAATTCTTCTCATTCTCTTTGGTACGTAGGTTTTGCTGCAATTCGTTAAACTCAACCTGCATGCTGTGCAAGGCTTTTTCTTTTTCTATAAAGCCTACTTTTTCTTGCTCTATTGCTGCTTCTTCTGTAGCAATTTCAGCATCCAAACGCATTTTTTTGTTGGTTTCATTTTCTTGCTGCTCGTTTAGGTATTTGTACGTAATGTTAAAACCTTCCAAAGCCGCTTTCGCTAGTTCTACGGCTATGTCTTTGTATTCTTTCTTCAGCTCAAAATATTTCTCGGCCTTTTTCGCCTGATTTTCAAGCGTTTTTAACTGATTGTTAATTTCAAATAATAAGTCTTCAATACGTGCTAAATCTTGCTCTGTTGCATCTAGCTTACTTTTGGCTTCTTTTTTACGTGTTTTGTAAATGGTAATGCCGGCTGCTTGCTCTAACATTCTTCTACGGCTATTTTCCTTGTCACGTATTATATCATCTACCATACCAAGCTCAATAATAGCGTAGCTATCGGTGCTAATACCAGTATCTAAAAATAGGTTGTGAATGTCTTTTAAACGACAGCTTACATCGTTTAAGCGATACTCACTATCGCCATTTTTATAAAACTTTCTAGTTACGGTTACGGTACTAAATTCGGTGGGTAATAAGTTACGGGTGTTTTCAAAAGTTAAACTCACTTCGGCCAAACCACTAGCACTACGTGTTTTAGAACCATTAAACACCAAAGCACCCTGATTCTCACTGCGTAATGCACTAATTTTTTGCTCGCCAATTACCCAGCGAATACTGTCAATAATATTACTTTTGCCACAACCATTAGGCCCAATAATACCAGTAATGCCTTCGTCAAAACTTACTACGGTTTTGTCAGCAAAACTCTTGAAGCCCTTGATTTCTAAACTCTTTAATCGCATAACACTAACCCATTTTAGTATCTGCGAACATACGTTTTTACCAGTAAAAACATGGATTAACAATTATGCTGTGGACAACTAGTTAGCAACCTCAAGATGTTTTTTTCAGCTATTTATAACCATTTTGCAGTGTTTATTTTGTAACTATTTGATTTTAAGGTAATAGCGTATAAAAAAGAAAGGGTAAAATTGTTTATTAAATTTATATTTTATTAATAAATATCCCAAATAGAAAATGAAAACAAACACCTAGATTTTTTATTAATATACGTAAAAAATAAGCAGTCACACCCCTTTTTTAAATTAACCTATTGCTTAAGTTTTTTTTATTCTAGCATTGTTTTAATCTCAGATTATCCTAAATTTGCTATTTAAACAACAAAATATTGGAAAACTTTTATCTAATATACCAATGTGTTGAAAATAAATTTCGAGTTTTTCTGAATCTTAGCAATTCTGATTTAACAAAAAAATTTACTGAAATAAATCGAGATAAAAAAACGATACACAAGTTCGTCCTAGTAATAGAAGCGATTAAGGTAAATTCAGAAAATAAAACACAATATAATTTGGAAGCAGATTGTAATAACGGAAAAATATATGCAATAAAAGTAGATCAGCATCGCTTTTACACTTTGCAAACAACCAATAATGGCTACAGAGAATTATACATAAGCAGATATGGTAAAAAAGAATCCCAAGAAAATACGAAAAAGTTAACTGCAACAATCGAAACTATTAAAATTATACAAATCCAAAAAATACTATCATGAGTGAAATTGTTAACAAATTTTCGATTCAATCTTATGCCAATAACAACAGAACTAAATTAGACGAATCTTTAGTAAGCCTAAGATTCATGAAAGAAATTGACAGATTTCTTGATTACAAAAAAATTTCTAACAAAGAATTGGCATTAAAATTAAACTATTCAGAATCTTACATCAGTCAGTTGATGTCGGGAATAAAAAAGATAAACACATCATTCATAAACAAATTTGAAAATGCCTTTTCTACAAAGTTTGATGTTAAAATTTACTTGAAAAACGAAACTGAATATCTACACAAACTTGATGAAAAAAACAATTCCATATAACTATACCATTGAATGTTTTTGTAGTAAATAATCAAAATTTTAAATTCTCTTACAATCAAAAAAACGCATCAATGTTAGATGTTGTTGATGCACAATATGAAACTATATAATTATGGAAAATAAGCCTTTAGATATAAAATTTCAAATGCGTATATCGGCTTTAAGCACATTGAAATTTGCTATTTATGATATAGAAAATTTTGGGTTAATCAAAAACAAAGCTATTGAATATGAATCTCAGTTTAATATAAAAATTTTAGAAGAATCAAATGAAATAGCTATTGAAACAACTGTAAAATTAAAAAATCTAGAATTAGATGATTATCTAGCAGAAATAAAGGTATTGATGAAATTTACATTTCTTCCATTTGATACAATAGTTCAAAAATCAAATGGAGGTTATCAAATACCTGACGCTATAGTTTTAAACTTATTTAATATCATTTCAGGAACATTAAGAGGTATTTTATTTGAAAAACTTCGTGGTTCTGTATTACAAAATGAGATTTTTCCTTTAATAGATGTCAAAAATCTACTATCTTCTGCTCAATATAGTATAAATTAGATTGTATAAACAACTTTTAACTTCTGCATCTGTCATCAAATATAATTAGATATTATTTACATTGTAATACTAAATTATGTATAGTAGGCGGCCTAGGCACAGCCTTGCGCTCAATACGTTGTAGTGGTTGAAACTTTTTCTGGTTGAGGAATACCTTACAAAAACATTTTGAAATTGTTAATAATTTGGCTTTTCTGTCCTCTGCTAACACTTATATAACCATTTAAGTTTGTTATTAATTGGTTGACTTCAATCTAAAATATTTGCAATTCAGTAGCATCTTCATTAGGTAGTCTCATTAGAAACGACATCAAATTTTAGTCCTAAACAGTCTATGAAATTCAATTAATGCGTCATTTTAGTCAAAATATCTGCAACAGCTTTTCAAGAAATTATTGATAATTCACACCTTTTCCATTGTTTAATTTAATGTTACAAATGGTTGCGCTTAATGCTTGTATTGCCCAAATATTCAACAAAGGGTTATAATTTTCATCCAAGTAATATATCTATTCACTTACATTTGTGCAAGTATTTGGTTGGTAACATAAATAAAAAATCTCACGCCGATATTGGAGATGAAGATAATGTTAAACATAATTTATATTTCATGTTTTATGTTTTCATGCCTCGCCATTACAATAATAATCTATCACCAACATTTGCGTTAATTTTCTACATTTTACTATCACTAAAATATTAAGTATGCAAAATAAGTATTGTTTGGTTATTTTTGATGCTAATATTATGATAAAATATCTACAAACCCTGTTTTTACTGTTGCTTTGCGGCAGTGTGTACGCACAAAATGGCTGTACAGTGCTTGGTCAAAAGCCTAACACTGCTTTTCCTGTGTGTGGTGCAACGGTTTTTAATCAAAGTACAGTACCTAATTGTACTGGGGCATCTGTACCAGTACCACCCTGTGGTGCTAGTGGCGGCTATACAGATGTAACGCCCTATTGGTACAAGTTTACCTGTTTTAAAACTGGTACACTGGGCTTTCTTATTCAGCCTATAAGTAGTAGTGACGATTATGACTGGCAAATATTTGATGTAACAGGTAAAAACCCCTCAGATGTATATACCGATGCTACCATGTTTGTATCGTGCAACTGGAGCAGCAATGGTCCACTAACTGGCGCCAATGCAACTGGTAGCAACGCTAATAATTGTGCAGGACCTTCAACATCTAACATCAGCTCAATGCCTACACTTACCCAAGGGCACGATTACTTGCTTTTGGTAAGTAATTACTCATCGTCTCAAAAAGGCTATCAGTTATCATTTGGTGGAGGTACTGCTAGCATTACCGATACGGTAACACCTAAATTTTCTGGAGCTACAGTGTTATGTACAGGGCAAACGGTAGGTATTAAGCTAAACAAGGCAATGAAATGTATAAGTCTTACTGCAAATGGTAGCGACTTTAGCATTAGCAATGCCTCGGTAAGCATTAGTAATGCAGTGGGCGTAAATTGTACATCGGGTTTTAATATGGATTCTATAGTGCTAACTTTAAACACTCCTTTGCCGCCCGGCTACGCTTATATTACCGCCCAAAATGGTGTTGATGGCAATACTATACTAGACATTTGCGATAATGGTATAGCTGTAGGCGATACTATTGGTTTTGTGGTAGTTTCTGGTGTACCTGCCACAATGGATAGCTTAAGTAAAGCCGCTTGCGCACCAAAAGATATTACTATAAAGCTAAACGATTTTGTACGTTGTAGTTCTATTGCTGCCGATGGTAGCGATTTTGCCATAAGTGGCCCTGCATTAGTAAGTATTGCAAAAGCTGTGGGCAACTGTAATGCAAATGGGCTTACCAATACTATTGTTGTAAGCCTTGCCCAATCAATTAATACCGCTGGTTTATTTACCATAAGCCTTAAAAAAGGTGTAGATGGCAATACTATTGTAAACAATTGTAGCAAAGAAACACCTATTGGCTCAATGCTCACATTTACAACCATCGATACGGTATCGGCTAAATTTACCTACAAAATAGATAGCGGATGTGTAAACAATACCGTACACTTTAAACACAATGGTAATAACGGCACTAATAGCTGGCTTTGGAACTTTAGCAATGGCAGTAGTAGTACCCAACAAAATGCAGATATTATTTTGCCTAATTCTAACACTACTACTATAAAACTTACTGTAAGTAATGGTGTATGTACCAACTCGTACACAGAAGTATTGGTACAAAAATTTGATACCGTTAAAGCCATATTTAGCATCCCTGCAAGCATTTGCCCAACAAATGGCTGGTCTATTACCAATACAAGTACAGGCAATATCACAAGCTACAATTGGGATTTTGGCAATGGTACAAGCAGCACGCTTAAAAATCCATTGCCTTACGCCTACCCTACTTCTGCGCAGCAACTTCAATATGCTATACGTTTAGTAGTAGCCAATGCACTTGGCTGTACCGATACGCTGACTAAAACAGTTACTGTAAAAGCCAATTTACCAGCTATTTTAGACAGCGTTTCTAAAGCAGCATGTAAGCCACAGCAATTGGTATTGTACTTCAGTGGGCCAATAGATTGCAGTTCTATTGCAGCAGATGGTAGCGATTTTAATATTATTGGCACATCGGCTATTAACATTGTAAGTGCAGCGGGTAATTGTAACAATGCTAGTTTAACAAATAGCATAACCGTTAATTTTTCGCAACCTGTTTATACAGTAGGTTCGTTTGCCATTTACCTAAAAAGAGGCAGCGATGGCAATGTGTTAATTAACGATTGTGGTGTAGAGAGTTTGGCAGGTGGTAACAAGACGTTTGCAACTTCAGATACTGTAAATGCACAGTTTACCTACAATAACACACTTGGTTGCAATAATGATAATATTCAATTTATGCACAACGGCAACAACGGCGTGAACAAATGGGATTGGAAAATAAGCGATGGTAGAACCTCGGAATTGCAAAATCCTTTGTTGGTATTTCCAAATGCCGGCAATTTTACAGTACAACTAACGGTAAATAATGGTGCTTGCTGGGATGTTTATACCACACCTATTGCACTTACGTTTGACACAGTAAAAGCCATTTTTGAAGTACCTGAATATATTTGCCCTAACGAACCTTGGTTGATTTTAAATACAAGTACTGGTAAAATAGTAAGCTACGCATGGGATTTTGGTAACGGTGTACGCAGTGCCTTGCAGAACCCTGCAAACATTAGCTACCCAATACCAACCAATGTTACCCAACGCAAATACACTATTCGCTTAATTGTGGCTAACAATATTGGCTGCACTAGCACTACAAGCCACGATGTGGCGGTGCTAAAATCTTGCTATATAGCTGTACCTACAGGCTTTACGCCAAATAATGATGGGCTGAACGATTATTTAGGCCCATTGAATGCTTACAAAACCGAAAATTTGCAGTTTAAGGTATTTAATCGCATGGGCAATGTGGTATTTGAAACAACAGATTGGCAGAAAAAATGGGACGGAAGAATTAATGGTATTTTGCAGCCATCGGGTACATACGTTTGGTACTTAGCCTATACCGATACTGATACTAAGAAAGTTGTAAACTTAAATGGCACATCGGTACTTATTAGGTAAAATGGAAAATCATTTTTTCAATTGTTATGTTACATTTTGTACAAATGCATCAAATGAGTTTACACCAATCACTTTTTCCGATATAAAGCCTTCAGCGTATTGCACACCTATTCTTTTACCAAGCATCATGGCCCTAGCTTTCACCGTTTCTATAAATTGTGGCGAAGAAATATAGGTTTGCGGCTCGTTGGTACTTGGGCTATTAAATTGTGTGGTATAAGCCAATACAGAAGCAATTTTGGTTTCAAAATGGGCCGAAATATCTACCACAAAAGAAGGCTGTAAAAATCTATCTTGAATGTAGTGGAACATGTATTTAGGCCGCCATGCTTCTTGATAAGCACCATCGCAGTTAGTAGTAATTTTGCGTAAGCCACTTAAAAAAGCGGCATCAGATACTAGTTTTGCACTGCGGCCGTGGTCTGGGTGACGATCCTCTGGCGCATTACACAAAATAATTTCTGGTTGGTATTTTCTAATGGCTGTAATTATCAATCGCTGGTGCGCTTCATCGTTTTGAAAAAAGCCATCTGCCATTTTTAAATTCTCTCTTACACAAACGCCCAAAATTTTCGCTGCTTCCGCTGCCTCTGCATAACGTGTTTCTACTGTACCCCTTGTACCTAATTCGCCCTGCGTTAAATCTACAATACCTACTTTTTTGCCTTCTGCAATAGCACTTGCAATAGTACCGCTACAACCAAGTTCAACATCGTCTGGATGCACACCTATAGCCAAAATATCCAACTTCATAAAATACATTTTAAATAAATAAAACCAAAATTTACAAAGGCGGTTAAGCGGTTGCTTTCGCAGTTTTTTTACTGGCAATAATCATAATTACAATACCTGCAATTATTAATAATGTAGCTATTAACTCTGCTTGCGTAGGTTGAAAAGGCAAGCCTTCATACTTAGTATTTACCCTTATTTTTTCAATAGTAAAACGTTCAATGCCATTTAAAATAAAATAAAAACCAAACATTTGGCCTGGCAATTTTAAGCGTTTACGGCTAGCCCAAAGTATTGCAAATAGTACCGTACAAGCTATCACCTCGTAAAAAGCAGTAGGAAAAACTGGTAGTGGTAATTGCGAGCAATATTGCCCATCGCAACCCATAATTTTTACACCTTCGTTAATAACATTGTGCGGATAATTGTAAGCAAATAACCAATCTGGCAAATGCCAAAACGGTTGCACACTAATATGTTTTACCGCCTCTAAACTCTTAAACTGGTTGATATAAAAATTTTGATTTGCCAATAAAGTGGCATTAAATTGTTCGGCACTTGCAGGCACTACCAAACCAGTATTGTTACTTACAAAAGCACTGTTTAAAATACCCCAGTCACCATCACCACTTACATGGCAACCAATGCGGCCAATAGCATAAGCTAGCATTAAAGCAGGTGCAAATGCATCGGCTAAATGAGGAATGGCAATTTTATGTTTACGTGCATAAAACACAATGGCTAAACCTGCACAAATTAACCCACCATAAAACGTTAACCCACTAAAGGAAATAAGAGAGCCTATTGGGTCTCTCACAAAGTCGTTCCAATTTTCTAGGTTGTGAAATACTTTTGCACCCGAAAAACCAAATACTGCTGCAATAATTACCAAGTCACCTACTCTATCTTGTGGCCAAATACGAATGGTGCGCTGCTCTGGTTTGGCTAATTTTTCTTTATTTTTTTCACGCCATTTTAGCCAAGCAAACAAACTACCTAACACGATACCTGAAGGCAAATAACCTTGTGATGATAAGATAAACGATTGGGGATCGTTAAAAGCATCGGTAATAATAAATGCACCAACAATTTTGAAACCAAATACAAAACCCAATAAAAAGTTTATGATTAATTCGGCTATCGATGCTGGCGCACCAACCATTACCTTCTCTTCGGTATAGCCAAGTAACCCTTGCTGCTGCTTACGTTTAAGCTCTTGTGTAACTAGGTATGCGGCGGTCAAAAATGCAAGGGCAACAAAAAATCCAAAAGAATTGACCAACTTTAAACCGCGCCATTCTACACCAAAAAAATCTTTGAATAGGTAATATAAATTGGGATACATAATGTTTGTATTATACTGATTACAGGCAATGCTACTGCAATGTTAGTTAATTTACCCAATAGCTTCAATAAAAAGCCTCGCATAAACATACGAGGCCATTTACTAACTAACCCATCTAAAAAAACGCTCTTAATTGCAATATTTTTCAAACTCTGCTATTAAATGATGTGCAATCATTTGTGCAGATCTACCTTCAATTTGGTGACGCTCAACCATACTTACCAAAGCACCATCTTTAAACAAAGCAATAGCTGGTGAAGATGGTGGGTAAGGCAATAAATGTTGTCTTACTTGATTAACTGCTGCAACATCAAAACCTGCAAATACAGTTGCTAAATTATCGGGCTTTTTGGCTGCATTGTTTACTGCCATCAACACGCCTGGCCTGCAGCTACCGGCAGCACAACCACAAACAGAATTTATAACTACTAAGGTTGTGCCTGATTGCTTTAAAGTATTGTTTACTAATTCTGCTGTACTTAAATCTGCAAATCCGCCGTCAGTTAATTCGGCTTTCATTGGTAAAACTATTTCTGCTGGATACATAACAAATCTTCTTTTAATTGACGATGCAAAAATAAGAGAAAAATGGGCATCGTATGAAAGTTCTAAACGTCAATTTGCCTTTTTTCGACTATCGAAAGCGACATATTGGCGCAATTTACAAACTAAATAAGTCACAATGGCGCAATTGTAGGGCGTAATTAGCCAATGGAACACAATTTGAATAACTGACCCTCAGAAAACAATTATTTCTAAAAAACAAAAAACATACAATTATGACACTCGTAAAAAGAAATCCAGCAAACTTTAATTTTTTAGTTGATGAATTTTTTAATGGCTTTCCTGCACATTGGGGTAAAGACCAAGTACACAATTATTTTGCACCACCGGTAAATATTCACGAAACTACCGATGGCTATCATGTAGAACTAAATGTGCCAGGTAGAAACAAAGAAGATTTTAAAGTGAATATTGACAACAATTTACTCACTATTGCTTTTGAACAAAAAGAAACTGTAGAGAACAAAGACTACAAAACCTTACGCAGAGAATTTAGCTTCAAAAGCTTTAAACGCAGTTTTACATTGGATGAAAAAGTAAATGCAGATGCAATACAAGCGAAATACGAAAACGGTATTTTAAAACTGTATTTACCAAAAAAAGAAGAAGTGAAAGTAGCACCTAAAGAAATTGAAATTTTATAATAATTTCATATACAGGCAGTTAGTTTTTGGTTAAAGCCACTTGTTTTTACGAGTGGCTTTTTTACGTCATGCCGAGTAACGGCATCTAATTAATATCACACCAAAAAAAGCCTCGCAGTTATTAGTTGCGAGGCTTTTTGTTATTGATTAGCAGTGTTACTTGCCGCTGTCTTTTATTATTGGTGTACCTATTTCTGGTACTGCAACTTTAGCCGGTTGTGTGTATTGCTTTTCCATTTGGTCTAATGCTTGCAAATAGCTTTCTGCCATACGTCTTTCATCACTCATATTTTCAGCATTACCGCCATTGAGGCTGTTGTAGTATTTAATTTGCTGTTGCAAATCTTTCTTTACAGACTCAGACACTTTCTTAATCAATGCCTTATCTTCAGCCATGTAACAAGCATTTAAGAACATTAAGCTGTATCTATTATGCGTATTACCACGGCTTACCATACCATAAGCAAAGTTTTCTTGAAGCATGCCTTTATCTACTTTATTTAGCACTTTTTTAGCTTCTTCTTTTCTGTCTTTTGCAGCCAAATAACTTGCTAATTCACCGTAAGAAGTACGAATAGAATTCAAATGACGACGGTTTTCTTCATCGTAATACACACCTTTTAAATCTGCATTACCAAAGGCAAATTTGTTCATCATTTTATCTAAAGCCCAATCTGCATTAAACTCATCGTTTTCTACGGGCACTAAACGGTAGCTTAAACCATCTTTGCGTAAGTATTTACCAAAGCCAAGTTCGCCATAAGGCGATGTAAAGTAAATAGGGCGTTTCCAATTGTTAGCTGCAATAATGTTTAAAACCGCAAGGTCATTTTTGGTTAAAGCACCTTTTGGAATTTCAAACTGTAATTCACTTACAACACTATCTTTTGCATTAACAGTTTTGTTAGCCAATACCACTGCTTTATCTACTGGTACCGATACTTTTTTTACAGGGAAAGTAGGTTCTACATTACCATCACCTTGTTCTTCTGCACCAATTTTACCGCCAACATAATTTTTCATCATGTCGAACAAGTCGTAAAATCTGGTTTCTGGTATAGCAGGATTTGGTTTGTAGCGGATATAATTCATTTTAGAACCTTCAATTTGTTCAGCACTCCAAATTACATCAATAGAATCGCTCTCATTTACTTTGTAACGCAATTGGTTAATATACCAATCGATACCTAATAAACTGTTGTTAATTACACGTACATCTTTTCTAATACCTTCTACTTCTTGTGCGTACCATAATGGATAAGTATCGTTATCGCCAAAAGTCATTAAAATGGCATTTGGTGCGCAACTTTCTAAATAGTCTTTCGCTAAATCTCTAGCCAAAACTTTTTTACTTCTATCATGGTCATCCCACTCTTGCTGCGCCATTATTGCTGGCACGGCTATTAAACATACCACTGTGGCAATTGAAGCGGCAGTAGTTTGAGAAACTGCTTTTGCAATCCAATCTCTTACCTTCAACACACCAATACCAATCCACACGGCAAACGCATAAAAGCTACCAACGTAGGCATAATCACGCTCACGTGGTTGATTACCAGCTTGGTTTAGGTAAATTACAATGGCAAAACCTGTGAAGAAGAACAATAAGAAATTAACAAACGCATCGTCGCCTTTCTGTTTAAACTGATAGAACAAACCAATTAAACCTAAAATAAAAGGCAATAGGAATAGCTTGTTATGCGCTTTGTTGTTTTTAATACTATCGGGTAATGCACTTTGATCACCATAGATTAAATTATCTATCAAATTAATACCAGTAATCCAGTTGCCATCCCTAACATTACCAATAAACGAGCCTTGTATATCGTTTTGTTTACCGCTAAAATTCCACATAAAATAGCGCAAATACATAAAGTAGTTCTGGTAAGCTAAGAAGAAAGAAATATTATCTAATTGTGTTGGTGCTCTATCGTAAGTGCCATCTTTTAAAGGGGTAATACCAAGCATTTGTGCATAATAATACGCATGATTTTGCTCGTTACTTGCATCCCAAACACGAGGAAAAACCATTTTATCATCTGGTTGATATACATAACTAAAGTCTTTACCAATTTCAATGTACTTGTCTTTGCCTTTTTGGTATTTCATAGCACCTTGCTTGTAAGAAGCGGGTTGTGCCGTAAACTTTTGCCCATAAACTAAAGGGAAGTCACCATATTGTTCACGACCTAAATAGCCCACTAAACTCATTGGATTATCTACATTGTACATATCTACCGAAGGATTGGCACTACTGCGAATCATGGTAGTTAAATAGGTACTATAACCTATTAGCATAAATGAGAAACACCACAATGCCAAGCGTAAATAAGCCCACCCTTTTTTAGTAGCGAAACGTAAGCCTAGCCAAATTAAAACTGCTAGTAAAATAAAGAATGTAGTAAACCCACTGAAAAATGGCAGCCCCAAGCTATTTACAAATCTTCTATCGAAAGCGCCTGCTAAACCAATGCTGCTTTGAATTACAGCTACTTGTACAATACCTGTAATTACGCAACCAATAATAAAGAAAATATACACCCCACCGTACAAAGTTTTTTTAGCTTTATTGATGCCTTCTACAAAAAATAAAAAGCCAAAAGCAGCTAAAGTACCTAAAATTACCAAGCCTGCATAAGTTGCATCGGAAGGAATACCACGATCTTCGTTTACTTCTTTTTGTGCTAAAAATAAAGCACCAATAAACCCTATAGCCGCTGTAGCGGCTAGTAATATTAAAAACCATTTACGAATTACCGCATAGTTAAAGGTTGTTTGTCTTTTATAATAGTACACCATTACAATGGCAGGAATGGTTAGCAAGTTTAACAAGTGTACACCTATAGATAAGCCCATTAAAAAGAAAATCAACACAATCCATCTATCGGCACCGGGTTTATCGGCTTCGTGTTCCCATTTTAAAATAGCCCAAAATACAATGGCTGTAAAAAAGGAACTCATGGCATACACCTCGCCTTCTACGGCACTGTACCAAAAGCTATCACTAAATGTATAAGCCAAAGCACCTACTACACCAGCACCCATAACACTCCAAATTTGGTAGCCAGTCATGTTTTCAGTAACATTTACTTTCACTATTCTGCGAGCAAAGTGTGTAATAGTCCAAAACAAAAACAAAATAGTAAAACCACTAGCCAAAGCACTCATGATGTTTACTGCTTTTGCTGCTGTGTTTGGGTCATCACCAAACAAAACAATAAAAATTCTACCTAATAGTACAAATAAAGGTGCCCCCGGTGGGTGAGGAATTTGCAATCTAAAACAGCTACTTACAAATTCGCCGCAATCCCAAAAACTGCCACCAGCTTCTGAGGTTAAAATGTAAACTGTGCAAGCTAATAAGCATACAGCCCAACCAACTAGGTTGTTAATCTTGGTAAAGTTCATTTGTTATTTTTTTAAAGACGTTCGCAAACATAGTGGATTGCGTGGAAAAACTGAAATGCAGTTTCCTTTAAGCAATAAGTATTTATAGAAAATTGAGATATTAAGTATTTTATAAGAACTCATCTTCACATGTAAGCGCATTTAACTTTAAAACAAGC
>JASGCX010000033.1 GCA_030053925.1 Flavobacterium sp. | reverse complement strand
AAATTTCCAACGCTTCAAAAAAAATAAAACACTCAACACATAAGCCAGTCAAAAAAGCACTCGGCAAATGACACAAGCGGATGGCATAAAAATGCTTGTAACCATCGACAGACAAAAACGCCAGCCTATAACACAGGTTTGGCAAAATGGCGGGTTCTGTGGTTAAACGAAGCTTTGTGCATCGAAATACGCTTCTTCGCCAAGCCCAAAACCAGTTCTATGCTATTAAAACGAAACACCCCACTGTTTAAAGAGTGAGGTGTCATATAATTTGAAATTGCAAAGTATTTTTATGCAGGTTGTAAACCTTTAAGTGTGATAGATTTTATAGCAGCTAAATTTTCTTCTGTAAGACCAATATAAGGGCTTGTTTGTACCAAATTCGCTTTTAAAAAATTAGGAAGTTCATTTAAAGACTTATCATCGTCAATAATAACAAAATTTTCATCGACATTATTGACATTAAACCAATTGACAATTTCATCTTTCCTACTAAGGTTATTGATGTTTTCAGGAAGTGATTTTATCTTTTCAATGTTAATCCCTCTATTCTTGAAAATATTTTTCCACGCTTCAATGCTAAACTTTGCCTTATGAGACGTTGTAAGCATAATAGTGTCTTCTTCCGAAATCGAATTTTGAAGTGTAATAGTTGCTTTACTACTAAAAGCCGGAAATCCATCATTCAAAAACTCAGGACTTTTCCAACCTTTGGCAGGCACCATAACACCA
The DNA here is from genome assembly GCA_030053925.1 of Flavobacterium sp. GTDB lineage: Bacteria > Bacteroidota > Bacteroidia > Chitinophagales > Chitinophagaceae > Parasediminibacterium. The sequence continues at coordinate 38,720 of JASGCX010000033.1, read as the reverse complement.
TCTATATCTAAAAAGAATAACATAATGGACAAAATTACAATTTTATTTCAGCAATTCAACAATTTTCTCTATTGAAATATTGTTATAGTCGGCATCTTGTCTATTTCTAAGATTAACTTCTTCTTCGGTATCCCAATCGCCATCATCAAAACTAACTGTTTTCCAATCAATTACAGAGGTTGCAGAAGTTATAACCCACGAAATTCTTTCAAGCGGATATTTGGCTAAAAGCGATGCAACGTATCGATGATGACCGTCACATATAAAGTTCCCTTCTACTTTTATGGCAGGAATTTTTATATTAGCAGACATTTTCTTGAAAATTCTATTAATAATTGGCATTGACAACCTTGTGTGAGTTGAGGCTAATTCTATTTCATTTTTACTTATAAATTCAACAATCATTTCTTTTGTAATTCTTTCCAATTTTTCAGTTTTAAAGCAACAAAAATTCAAATTAAAGATTGAAAATAACAGCCTACAAACCGGTTTTGCAAAACCTGTACTTTGGTGCTAAATTGAACATTTGCACTTTCTAAAGCCCACCTCACCAACCCCAAAAAAGTTACACAATACATGCAAGTATGCTAAAGCTATCTGCCCATGTACACCATTAATATTTGTACATCACTTGGGTTTACACCGCTTATACGGCTTGCTTGACCAAGTGTGTGAGGGCGAATTTTTTTGAACTTTTGCAATGCTTCGTTAGACAACGCATTCACCTTATCGTAGTTGAAAGAATCTGGAATAATCATGTTTTCTAGCTGCCCCATTTTATTTACAAGTTCTTGTTCTTTCTCTATATAGCGCTCGTATTTAACTTGAATTTCTGCCTGTTCTAACTCTTTTTCATCAAAGCCATTTAGGTGTGTTGCTAGTGCCGGTATTGCCGTCATCATTTCTTTTAAGCCCACATTTGGTCGTAGGATAATTTTATTAGCCCTTTGTTTTTCGGTTATTGGCGTTGATAGAATGGTTTGAAAGTATGGGTTAATATCGTTGGCTTCTACATTAAAGTTTTTTAAAACAGCCGTGATTTGCTTTACACTATCTAGCTTTTTATGCACTTTGTCTAATCGCTCTTTTGATGCTAAACCAAGGTTGTAACTCATTTCGGTTAAGCGCAAATCTGCATTATCTTGACGCAACAATGTTCTGTACTCGGCACGGCTTGTAAACATTCTGTAAGGTTCGTCTGTGCCTTTACTTATTAGGTCATCTATCAATACACCTATGTAAGCCTCGCTCCTTTTAAGTACAACGGCTTCAAGTTCTTTTGCTTTTTGGTGCGCATTAATACCTGCCATCAAACCTTGGCAAGCGGCTTCTTCATATCCTGTTGTGCCATTAATTTGACCTGCAAAAAACAGGTTGTCCATTAATTTGGTTTCAAGCGAATACTTTAATTGTGTAGGTGGAAAATAGTCGTACTCAATAGCATAACCTGGTCTAAATAGTCTACAGTTTTCAAAACCTGGCACAGTGCGTAAGGCTTTTATTTGTACGTCTTCGGGTAAAGAGGTAGAAAATCCGTTCACATATATCTCACAGGTATTCCATCCTTCGGGCTCTACAAATAGTTGATGTCTGTCTCTTTCAGCAAAACGGTTAATCTTATCCTCAATACTTGGGCAATATCTTGGGCCCCTACCTTCAATTCTACCTTGGTACATTGGGCTTCTATCGAAACCCGTTTTAAGAATATCGTGTACTATTTGATTGGTGTAAGTAACATGACAGCTTCTTTGCTGCGCTGGTTTTATCTTTTCAATGTCTAAATACGAGAAGCCGGTAATTACATCGTCGCCTTTTTGTTCTTCCATTTTAGAATAATCCAAACTTCTACCATCAATACGAGGTGGGGTACCTGTTTTTAAACGATCGCTTTCAAAGCCAAAAGCCACCAATTGTTCGGTAATACCTGTTGCCGCCTTCTCGCCTACACGACCGCCACCAAACTGTTTTTCGCCAATATGGATAACGCCATTTAAAAACGTGCCGCTAGTTACCACTACCGCTTTGGCTTTTATTTTGTTGCCCATACCTGTAACTACGCCACAGGCTTTGTTGTTATTAATAATTAGCGAGCTTACCATGTCTTGGTAAAAATCAACATTAGGTGTTTGCTCAAGCATTTCACGCCAAGTTGCAGCAAACATCATTCTATCGCTTTGTACCCGAGGGCTCCACATGGCAGGACCTTTACTTACGTTTAACATGCGAAACTGTATCATACTCTTGTCTGACACAATACCGCTGTAGCCACCCATGGCATCTATCTCTCTTACTATTTGCCCCTTGGCTATACCACCCATTGCTGGGTTGCAACTCATTTGGGCAATGGTTTGCATATTCATAGTAATCAACAACACCTTGCTGCCAAGGTTAGCGGCGGCAGCAGCAGCCTCGCAACCTGCGTGACCTGCACCCACCACTATAACATCATAATCTGGAAACATTGTTATTTCAATTGAAGAACAAAGATAAAACAAGCCTTTGACGACATGTGAAACTTCTAAAAAAACCAATGTTCCACGTGAAACATAAAACAGTGGAATGGGCAAGATTGAGAGCGGAGGCTGTTGGTTATTAATGTTCCACGTGAAACAACTTGATATAAAAATCTTCTTTTGCCCGCATGGTTTTAATGTCTTTTGCCGACTTGTCGCCATAGCCGCAAAGGTGTAGTGCGCCGTGAAAAAGCACCCTTAATGTCTCGTCAAGCAAGGTGGTGTTGTGTTGCGATGCGTTGTCTTTAACTCTATCTAAACTTATATAAACCTCGCCAACAATGGGCTGGTGCTTGTCAGATAAGGGAAATGTGATAATGTCTGTATAATAATCGTGCTGCAAGAACTTGTTATTCAGTTGCAACAAATAATCATCGGAGCAAAAAACATAATCAATTTTCTTTAGCAACTTATTTTCGTGGTTAAAAATGCCGGCAATAAATTGTTTTAAGCGTGTCTTGTTTTTAAGTGTTAGCGGTTTATCTGCCGTGTTAAACGATACTAGTTGCATAATGAGTGTGTGGTTTGTTATATCAAATTTCGTAACAAAAAGCTATCGTACAAGTTTACATTTGCACTACAATAGACAAGATGAAAAGATTAAGTGATTTAGCGGTTGGTCAAAAAGCAACAATTCATTCTTTTGAGAAAGATGAGATAGTCATCAAACTTATGGAAATGGGTTGTGTACCTGGAGAAGTGGTAAAGGTAATTCAAGTAGCACCACTTGGAGACCCTATTTCAATTGCCGTTTCGGGCTATAACCTTAGCCTAAGACTAAGCGAAGCCAACAGTATTTTTATAGAAGATGTTGTATAAAACATTAAAAAACGCATACACAAATGAAGGTTGGTTTATACTTTGGTTCTTTTAACCCCATTCACATTGGCCATTTAATAATAGCCAACCACGTAGTTGAGTACACAGATGTAGAGCAAGTTTGGTTAGTAGTGAGTCCTCAAAATCCATTAAAGCCTGCCGCAAGCTTACTAAACGAATATCAAAGATTGCACCTTGTACAATTAGCAATAGAAAACAATGCGCAACTAAAGGCTTCGGATGTAGAATTTAAGTTACCAAAACCATCTTATACCATAGATACCCTCGTTTATTTAGAAGAGAAATATCCCCATCATCGGTTTAGTATTATACTCGGTGGCGATAGTTTTAGCAATATTGGCAAATGGAAAAATGCAGCTATTCTACAGAAAAACTACCATCTTATCATTTACCAAAGACCCGAATTTGCAATAACAAACCATCCCACTAATAAAAATATAACCGTTCTAAATGCGCCCCTATTAAACATTTCGGCAACAACTATTAGACAGCACATCAAACAAAAGAAAAGTATTGCGTACTTGGTAACAGACAAGGTGCGAGAAGAAATTGAAAAAAACGGGTATTACAAATAGGGCTACACGTAATACCTTTGTACAAAGTAAAACAATGCTGGTAACTGTTATAATTTTAAACAAATAAATTATGGTTTAGCAGAACTAGGCTATTTAACTGGTAATGTAACAATGGCTTATAAAGCAAAATAAAAAGCGCCCAAGTATGGACGCTTTGCGGTGAGTAAGAGATTCGAACTCTTGATACAGTTTCCCGCATACACACTTTCCAGGCGTGCTCCTTCAACCACTCGGACAACTCACCTGTTACAATTGTGGGGCAACAAAAATAATGTATCGTTTACTAAAAGCCATACAAACTTTAACATACAAGTATATATTGTGCCAAAGGGTGTGAAGCAATACAAGAACTAAAATAATTTTGCCAAACAAAAATTACAAACCATGAATGAAAAATTTGTAGCAAGAATTGCTGAAGAATTACAAACAATAGATGACGCTGGATTATTTAAAAAAGAACGCATCATTACTAGCGAACAAGGTGCTGAAATAGTAGTAAATGGCAAAAAGGTTTTAAACTTTTGCGCTAATAATTATTTGGGTTTATCGTCTCATCCTAAAGTAATAGAAGCAGCACACAAAGCAATAGATACACATGGCTATGGCATGAGTAGCGTGCGTTTTATTTGCGGTACGCAAAACATTCATAAAGAACTAGAACAGAAGATTGCCAGCTTTTTAGGTACAGAAGATACCATACTATATGCTGCCGCTTTTGATGCGAATGGTGGTGTATTTGAACCCTTGTTTAATGAAGAAGACGCTATTATAAGCGATGCACTAAACCACGCAAGCATTATAGATGGTGTACGATTGTGCAAAGCGCAACGCTATCGCTACGAGCATAATAATATGGATGACTTGGAACAAAAGCTACAAGCAACCGCACATTTGCGTAGCAGAATAATTGTAACAGATGGCAGCTTTAGTATGGATGGCACCATTGCACAGCTTGATAAAATTTGTGATATTGCAGATAAATACAATGCAATTGTGATGATAGATGAATGTCACTCATCAGGTTTTTTAGGCAAAACCGGTAGAGGTACACATGAGTACCGAAACGTGATGGGGAGAATAGATATTATTACCGGCACTTTAGGTAAAGCATTAGGCGGCGCTAGTGGTGGCTTTACATCGGGTAGAAAAGAAATTATAGAACTTTTACGTCAACGTTCAAGGCCCTATTTATTCTCAAACACTTTGGCACCAAGCATTGTAGGCGCATCGATAGCTGTACTTGATATGCTTACAGAAACCACAGAACTTAGAGATAAACTAGAAAACAACACCAAATATTTTAGAACCAAAATGACCGAAGCGGGTTTTAATATACAACCTGGCGACCACCCCATTGTACCTATTATGTTGTACGAAGCAACAGTTGCCCAACAGTTTGCAGCCGCTTTGTTAGAAGAAGGTATATACGTGATTGGTTTTTTCTATCCGGTTGTGGCAAAAGGGCTAGCTCGTATTCGTGTACAATTGAGTGCAGCACACAACCAACAACATTTGGATAAAGCTATTGCTGCGTTTATAAAAGTTGGTAAACAACTTAACGTTTTAAAATAAGTTTAAGCACCCGCCTTACTAATTTTTAATTGTAAAGATGGGCTAGCCTTAATAATAATGTTTGCTTTAATTTCTGGTGCTTTGTTAGAGGTAGTTTCAAAATTGAAAGCCTTTAACAAAGCACTTGTTATAGTTTGAATTTGATAATCGGCTAAAGCCATACCAAGACAAATTCGCTTTCCTTGGCTGTAAGGTATATAGGCAAATGTTTTACCTTTAAAATTATCTTTCTCAAAGTTGGCAATGTTAAATTTATTGCCCGATGGCCAAAACGCTTTGTGCCTATGTAATGCGTAAGAGTTAATAACCACAATACTTTTAGCTTTTATAAACTTACCTCCAACAATATCGTCTCTAACTGCAACACGGGCGGTAGACCAAACAGGTGCATATAACCGTAGCGACTCTTTAATTGCCAATTGCAATAAAGATGCTTGCTTTAAAACATCGTCATTTGCTGTGGCTGTAACCTTTAATTCATCTTTTAAAAGTGCTTGCAAATTTGGCTGCGCAGCAATATTGTACAATAGCCAAGAAATAGCAGTAGCGGTGGTTTCAAAGCCTGCAAGCAAAAAATTGAAGAGTTGGTCACGGATGTCTTTTTGTGTAACACGCCCCTCTTTAAACTCGCCAAGCATAAGAGCAAATAAACCAACGGGTTCAAACTCGCCATTAAGTAACGCTTGTACAAGTTTATTAGAAAATGCGTTTAGCTTATTTATGTGATGCTGGTGCTTATTGTAAGCATAATTAATACCAAGTGGTTTTAAAAAAAAAGATTTGGCTTCCGAAACCGCACCAACGTTCCAACTTGAAGCTTCAATACGTGCATTATAGGTGTCAAAAATTTCTTTGTAATTGAATGGATAATTTTTACAAACATGGCTGCGTAGCATAATTTGCAACATCAGTAAATGAATATCGTATTCAATATTCACAACAGGATTATTAACCACTGCATTAGCCCATTTTTGTATAAACTTATCAATTTCTTCTTGCAAAACAGGTAAGGTACTTTCTATTGCAGCAGGCGAAAACAAACGCTTTAATAGCTTATGTTGAAATTCCCAATCGTCGCCTTCGCTTATAAAAATACCATTGCCAAGCATTTCTTCTAAACCCGTAGTAGACATTTTTAAGGCGCTTCCTCTAGAATAGTTATCTACGTTATCTTTAAGCACATGCTTAACATAATCGGGATGGTTTAAAAAGATGATGCTGCGCATGTTGCCAATCTTAAAAGCAAAAATATCGCCGTAGCTTTCTACCATTTGATAAATGGCTTTCAACGGATTTTTAAGGATACTAAAAGAATGGTAGGGAATTTTATACCAAGGAATATTTTTAGGCGGATGTACCATTACTAAAGTTTAAAGTTTTCAACTTGAAAAACGAACTCACGAATTAATCTTGCAAGCATTGATCCATCGCTTATTAAATGATCTAGCGATAATGTAGCGCCTACAATATTGGCATTGGGCTTTTGTGGCTCCATACTTTTAACATCTATAAACGTACCAATAAACATACCAACCGAATGAAAATGCGAAGGTAAACCATACGAAATAACACGTGTATTGCCACTATGAATAGTAGAACTAAAATACACGTTGCCTACATAACTCTTTCGTATTAAAGGGTTACGCATGGTTCTACCATAAAACAAGCGTCTTAAAAAACCAGGAAAACGCATAAAAAAACGCTCGGCTTTTGTAAAGGTTTTCTGCATTTGTAGCATTTTCTTTAAATCATCTTCTAGTTCAACAATGGTTTTTTTATTAACTCGCCTAATTATTTTGTACCAAATTATTTTCTCGCCATTTTGCTGTAATTCAAAAGGAAAAAACACATCTGCCTCTTCAAACTGATAGTATTTGCTGCCTTTGCCCACCATAGCAAAAGCATCTTTGTATTTATCTAATGCTTGCGCAAAACAGTACAGCAAACAAGCTAAAATTGAAACATTTAGGTTCTGTTCTTTCTTGGCAATTTTTATTTGCTGCCTAATGTGGGCAATGTCTATTTGAAAAAGCCCGTGCATTAAATTGACATACTTATTAAATGCCGCAATATCTGCTACAATTTTTTTATCAATAGGAAAGCGTTTAACAGTAAACTTTTTGTTAGACATTGTTATACAATTCGGAAGATGAAATTTAAGATGCCAAACTTACTCGTAATTTAATTGATTTGGTGGCTTTGATGATGATGTTGGGATTAATAATTGGCTTTTTATCATCTACAGTTGCAAAATGAAATACCCTAAGCAAGTGTGGTACAATGGTCATCATTTGATAATCGGCCAAAGCCCTACCAATACACATTCGCTTGCCTTGCCCAAAAGGTATGTACACAAAATTTTTGCCTTTAAAATTTTCTTTCTCAAAATTATCGATGTTAAATTCGTTGGCATTTTGCCAAAAATTTTTATGCCTGTGCAAGGCATAAGAACTAATAAGCACAAGGGTTTTAGCTGGTATGCAATAACCATCTATTACATCGTTGGCAATGGCTTCTCTAGCATACGACCACACGGGTGGATACAATCGTAAGGTTTCTTTAATTGCCTTTTCAAGTACCGGAAATTGTTTTGTGGCGGTATCTACAATTTCATTTTTTACCAATTGTTGAATAGGCTGGTGTGCGGCTAAATTGTACAACGTAAAGGTGATGCCTGTAGAAGTAGTATCGAAACCAGCAAATAAAAAATTGAGCAATTGGTCTTTAATATCTTGCTTACAAACCTTACCATTATTATAATCAACCAACATTGTAGCAAACAAACCATTTGGTATAAAAGCACGTTGCAGCAAGGCTTCTATCAATTCATCTACAAAAGCCATTAACCATTTAAGCGATTGCTGCGGCTTGTTGTAATGATACTTTATGCCCAAAGGCTTTAGTACAAAGGCTTTTAACTGTGCCAAAAATATTTTTTTTGAATTAGACACATTCATGAAGTTTTTAAGCGTTGCCAAAATATCGCTAAACGGAAAAAGAAAATTGCTACAAACATGTGTACGTAACATGATGCGCAACATCAGCAAATGCAGTTCTTGCTCAACATCAATAATTGGCTTCTTGGTAATTTGTGTTTGCCAACGTTTGGTTAGTAGGGTTAATTCTTCATCAATTATGGGTAAAGTGCTTGCAATAGATGTGGGCGAAAATAAATTGCGCAACATGGTATGTTGTTGTTCCCATTGCGCACCATCGCTCATAAAAATACCATTACCAAGCAAATCTTGCAGGGCACTAAAAGATGGTTGCTTAACGGCTTTGCGCCGAGAATAATTATCTTGATTATCTTTTAAAACATGCTTTACATAATCTGGATGATTTAAGAAAACAATAGAACCAATTTTAGAAATCTTCAACGAAGCAATATCGCCGTAGGCATCTACAATATCGGAAATGGCTTTTAAAGGATTGTTTACCAAACCAAAGCCATACTTAAAAAGCTTGGTTGATGTTATTGCTGGTATTTGCTTATCTGTTGTTGACATGTGTAATAATCTTTGTTGTAACAGTTACATTTGCACCACTAAAATTTTTAAATGAGATACACGTCATTCACACTGTTAAAAATAGTTACAAGTATAACACTAATAAGCGTATTAGCAGCTTGTAGCCCTAATAATGTTACAATTGATAACAACTTAAAACCCATTTTCGATAGCAATAAAGTAATAGGCAGCTTTGCCATGTTTGATAATGGTACAGGGCAATTTACTATTTACAACCTTAATCGTTACAAAGACACGGGATTTTTACCAGCATCTACTTTTAAAATTGTAAACAGCCTAATAGGTATAGAAACCGGTAAAGTGGCAAACGAAAAAATGGTGATAAAATGGGATGGAAAAATTAGAACTTTTGCCAACGGCGATACCGCCAAAAACTGGAACAAAGACCTTACCATGTCCGAGGCTTTTGAATACTCGGCAGTACCTTACTACCAAGAACTAGCCAAAAGAATAGGCAAAGACACCATGCAAGAATACTTAGATACCATGCACTATGGCACTGCAAAAATTAAAACAGCAATTGATACTTTTTGGTTAGATAATTCTTTAAAAATAACTGCCGATGAACAACTAGGCATTGTAAAGAAACTGTACTTTTATCAATTAGGTTTTCAACGTAGAAGTCAAGAGATTGTAAGAAAAATGATGGTGCGTGAAAATAATACCAACTATACTTTGGCTTATAAAACAGGGCTTGGTACCACAGAAAAAAATACCCAACTAGGTTGGGTTGTTGGTTGGATAGAAGAAAATAGACACCCCTACTTTTTTGTATTAAATGTAGAAGCCCCTAAAAATGTACCAATGGCCAACTTACGTATTGATATGCTAAAACGCATTTTAAAGGGTTATGGCTTTTTTGAAGGAAAAAAATAGAACTTAACTTTATGTTTTTTTTGAGGTTTAATAATTTTACTTACTTTTAGAAACATGTTGCCTACTTTAAAACAATATGATAGCGTTATTGCTGCAAAATATTTAATGGCTTTAGCCAATAAGCAGGGTATTGTGCTAAACGTAACTAAGGTGCAAAAGATGCTCTTTATTGCCTATGGTTATTTTTTATCGAAGTACAACCATGTTTTATTAAAAGAATCACCAAAAGCTTGGCCGTATGGCCCTGTTTTTCCAAGAACGAGAAATAAAATAAATTATGGCACAATCATTTCAATTGCTGATAACGATTTTTTAGAAATTGCCAACGATGAACTTGTTACAGAAGTATTTACAGATATTATTAATAAATATTCAGGTTATACGGCATCACAATTATCCGATTGGTCGCACATGAAAGGAAGCCCTTGGGACAAAACAATTAAGCAACCTGGTTTTGACTGGAATCAACAGATACCAGATAATTTCATCACCAATTATTTTTTAGAAGTTAATGTCTAGCAAGTCAAAAGATTTAGTTGATTTAATTAAAGTTCAATCTAGTTCGCAGGATGATTTAGATATTGATTCGGACAATCTTCCAATTCAAGTAAAAAAATTAGAAGCTATCAGATACGGTTCTGATACAAAAGATAGAAAATGGCTAGCCATTTGGACAGCAATAACAGTGTCTATTTGGCTACTTGCTGTTCTTTCAATGCTAATTACTAACAACAAATTTTTACACTTATCAGATTCTGTGTTGATTTCACTCTTGGGAACAACAACTTTAAATGTTTTAGGTTTATCGTTTATTGTACTTAGGGGTCATTTTAAATCTACTAAATAGTTTAATGCAATTTCAATACATAGAACTTTTATTTGGCTTGGGCATTCTTTTGCCCCTTGTAGGCTTATTGCTATTGGTGCTGCGCTTCAAAAAAAAGAAACAACAACAACTTGGTAATAGTAGATTGATTAATCAATTAACAAACAATTATTCGCATCAAAAATATCAACTCAAAATTGTTGGTATAATTATAACAATAGGGTTGTTAATAATTGCTGCCGCTAATTTGCGCAAACCATTACCACCAAAGGGTTCTGCAACAAAAGGTATTGATGTAATGCTACTACTTGACGTGAGTAAAAGTATGTTGAGTGAAGATGAAAAACCAACAAGACTAGATAAGGCTAAACAACTAATTTATCAACTAACAAACCAATTGCAAGGCAATAGAGTTGGCTTAATTGTATTTGCTGGCGAGGCCTATTTACAAATGCCATTAACAGCAGATGCTGCGGCAACAAAAATGTTTGTAAGTAATGCCAATACAGATGTGGTAAATCTTCAAGGCACCGTTATTAGCGAAGCACTTACACTTTGTAACAATAGCTTAGAAACACAAGACAAAAAATACAAAGCTGCCGTATTAATAACCGATGGCGAAGACCACGACGAAAAAGCTGTAGAAACCGCTAAAACACTAGCCGATGCAGGCGTGGTATTGCACACAGTAGGTGTAGGTAGTGTACAAGGCACACCCATAATAGAAGCCGGTACCAACAATTATAAAAGAGATATTGACGGGCAAACCATTATTACCAAATTAAACGCCCAATTACTACAACAACTTGCAAAAACAACAGGTGGTACTTACCACACACTAACCAATACCACCCAAGTAAGTACACAATTGATACATACCTTAAACCAAATGGAAACAAAGCCTATTAGCAGCAATGGTTTTGTAGATTATCAATCGTACTATACGCTATTTTTAGCCATTGGCGTAATATTGTTACTAGTAGAAACATTTGTAAGCGAAACAAAATTACAATTCAGTTGAGAATAACTTATACCATATTAGGGTGCTTGCTTAGTAGCGTAACCTTTGCCCAAAAAGCAAATAATACCATTATTAAAGCCAACGAACTGTACAAAAAAGGCGATGTAAAAAACGCTGAAAATGTTTACAACCAAGCCTTAAAAATAGATAGCAAAAACACAGCAGCCTTATTTAACAAAGGCAATACTTTGTTTAAACAAAACAAGTACAACGATGCAGCAAAGCAATATCAAACAACCGCCGAAACTAGCACAGATGCTCAATTACAAGCCAACGCCTATTACAACAAAGCCCTTGCCGAAATTAAACAGCAACAATATGTGCAAGCCATACAATCGCTAAAACAATCGCTAAAACTGAATAATAGCGATGAACAGGCAAGAGAAAATTTACAAAAACTTTTAACAGAAATAAACAAACAAAAACAGCAACAACAGCAGCAGCAAAAACAAGAAAAACCACCAAAAGAAAAACCATTAAGCAAAAAAGAAGCAGCCAAACAACTAGAAATGCTACAAAACGAAGAAAAGCGTTTACAAAAAGAAATACAACAACAAAAGAATAAACCTAGTAAAACCGAAAAAGATTGGTAGTGTTTTAGCCACAACGGCTTTGAACCACAACGGCTTTGAACCACAACGGCACAACGCTACAACGGCTCACAACGAAAATTACATCAGCAAATCAGCAAATCAGCAAATCATCACATCATCACATCATCACATCATCACATCATCACATCAGCACATCAGCACATTAGCACATTAGCAAATCAGCACATCAGCAAATCAGCAAATCATCACATTAGCTCATCAGCACATCAGCACATTATCACATTATCACATCATCAAATCATCACATTATCACATCATCAAATTATCACATCATCACATTAACCCCATGCAACTATACTGTAATTCATTAACACAATACAGCCGATTAATAACCAAAGAAGTAAAAATTGGCGATTTATTATTAGGTAATAATCATCCTATTCGCTTGCAAACTATGACAACAACCGATACCATGGATACCATTGCCACGGTAGAACAATCGATACGTTGTATAGAAGCAGGTGCAGAACTAGTACGCATTACAGCACCATCTAAAAAAGAAGCGGAAAACTTAGGCAACATAAAAAACGAATTACGCAAACGGGGTTACAACACACCCTTAATTGCCGATATTCATTTTACGCCAAACGCAGCAGAAATTGCAGCTAGAATAATAGAGAAGGTTCGTGTAAACCCCGGTAACTACGTAGATAAAAAGAAGTTTGAACAAATAGACTATACCAACCTTGAATACGCCGAAGAAATAGATAGAATTAGAGACCGCTTTACACCTTTGGTAAAAATTTGTAAACAGTATGGTACCGCTATGCGTATTGGCACCAATCATGGTAGCTTGAGTGATAGAATTATGAGCCGCTACGGCGATACCCCAAATGGTATGGTAGAAAGTGCCATGGAATTTTTGCGTATTGCCCGCAGCGAAAGCTATCACAACATTATTCTAAGCATGAAAGCGAGTAACCCACAGGTAATGGTGCAAGCTTATCGCCTATTAATTCAGCAAATGGATGCCGAGTTTGGCGAATGTTACCCTTTACACCTTGGCGTTACAGAAGCTGGTGACGGCGAAGATGGGCGTGTAAAAAGCGCCGCTGGTATTGGTACTTTATTAGAAGATGGCATTGGCGATACCATTAGAGTATCGTTAACCGAAGACCCTGAATTTGAAATACCTGTATGTAAAGATTTGGTGAAGAGATATGCGGTCAACGGTCCACAGTCAACAGACCATTGTAATGTACCTAATATAGAAAAACTACCTTACTCACCATTTACTTATAGCCGTAGAAAAACATTTGCAGTAAATAATATTGGCGGTACGCAAGTGCCTGTGGTAATTGCAGACTTGAGCAAGTTAGAAACCATTACGCCAACATCGCTAGAAAGCATTGGTTACAAATACGACGAACCAAGCGACAAATGGAATATTAGCGATGCCGCCGCAGATTATATTTTTACAGGTATGGCCCAATTAGATTTTGCATTGCCAGGAACGCTAAAAGTTATTACATGGCCAAATTATTGGCAAAATGCAAACGATAAAGAGAAATACTTTCCTATTTACGATGTGGCTGAGTATGTAAATACTTTAAAGACTTTGCCACTTGGTGCAAATAATGACGATTATTTCAGCCCTATTTTAAACTTCGTGATGCTTGATTGTTTTTCTAATCCAAATGCAGCAAATATTGCATGGCTTGAGAAATTTGGAAACTTTCCTAAAATAGTTTACTGTCTAAGTTCAAAGAATAAAAACTCCATGCAGTCAATAAGGCGAATGATGGTAGAAATGATTAATGCTAAAATAGAAACCCCTGTAATTATTACCACAGATAGCAATTGGCAAACAACCGATGAACACTTAATTCATTACGCCACAGAAGCAGGTGCTTTGCTATTAGATGGCTTTGGCGATGGTGTTTGTTTTGGCATGATAGAAGCAAGCTACAAGCTGTCAACAGAAAACAGTCAACAGTCAACAGGAAGAAATTATAGTATCAATACTTCTGTAGAGCAATTTATAAATTCTACAGCCTTTTCTATTTTACAAGCAACACGTACTAGAATTTCTAAAACCGAATATATTTCTTGCCCTAGTTGTGGTAGAACCCTGTTTGACCTACAAGAAACCACCGCAAAAATTAGAACCGTAACCAACCATTTAAAAGGTGTAAAAATTGCCATTATGGGTTGCATTGTAAATGGACCCGGCGAAATGGCAGATGCAGACTTTGGTTATGTAGGCAGTGGTGTGGGCAAGATAACCTTGTACCGCGGTAAAGACGTAGTAAAGAAAAATATTGATAGCGAGATTGCGGTTGCCGAACTCATCAACCTGTTAAAAGAAAGTGGTGCTTGGGTAGAGCCTTCCCTTAGCTAAATCAAAAGCATCATTCAAAGCATTTTAAACAGTCGCCTATTTTACATATTGAGTGGTGTGGGCAAGATAACCTTGTACCGCGGTAAAGACGTAGTAAAGAAAAATATTGATAGCGAGATTGCGGTTGCCGAACTCATCAACCTGTTAAAAGAAAGTGGTGCTTGGGTAGAGCCTTCCCTTAGCTAAATCAAAAGCATCATTCAAAGCATTTTAAACAGTCGCCTATTTTACATATTGAGTGGTGTGGGCAAGATAACCTTGTACCGCGGTAAAGACGTAGTAAAGAAAAATATTGATAGCGAGATTGCGGTTGCCGAACTCATCAACCTGTTAAAAGAAAGTGGTGCTTGGGTAGAGCCTTCCCTTAGCTAAATCAAAAGCATCATTCAAATCATTTTAATCAGTGGTCTATTTTACATATTGATCAATTGGCAGGCGGTTAGCAATACTTCTTGCCAATGTCATTTCATCGGCATATTCTAATTCGCCACCAAAGGCAATACCACGTGCAATAGTAGTAACCTTACATGGCAAGTGGCTTATTTTTCGTTGAATATAATAAACGGTTGTATCGCCTTGAATATTTGGGTTTAAGGCAAATAATAGTTCCTCTGTTTGCTCGGCCTCTACTCTATTTACCAAGGTTTCAATATTTAGTTGATGCGGTCCAATACCATCTAACGGCGAAATAATACCACCTAATACATGGTAAGTACCATTAAATTGTTGCGTACTTTCGATGGCTATTACATCACGAATATTCTCAACTACACAAATTAAGTTTTGTTTTCGGGCACTATTGCTACAAATGCTACACAATGGGCCATCGCTTACATTAAAGCATCGTTGGCAAAACTGAATATCTCTACGCATTTTGGCAATGGTTTCACCAAAATATTGCACGTCATCTACATCCTGTTTTAATAGATGCAATACCAAACGCAAGGCTGTTTTTTTACCAATACCAGGTAATTTGGCAAATTGAGCCACAGCATTTTCTAATAAAGTAGACGGTAATTGCATGTTATTTTAAAAAATTTCACACAAAGAAACAAAGGATACAACGGGTCACAAAGAAATAAATGTATAAGCCGTAATCTTCTCGTACAAATTGATGTAGCAATTTGCAATATCTTTTAGTGTGCTTGCTATTCTTTTTGTCTTTGTAAGAAATTAAACCTTAACCAAACTTTCTTAAATATTTATGCGATAATCTGTTGAATGTTTATACTTTTACGCTTTCAAATAACAACAACAAATCTAAAAGCTGTTGAAAAACACTACTTCGTATCAAACAGTAATACAGTTTTTACCTGTAATGCCTGCTTTTAAACCGCAACCACGACGTGGTTGCTGGTAGGACGAGCAGTTGGCAGTTGCCCCTATCAGTGAACCTTTCCCCCACTTACAAACACTTATTAAAAGTGTAACCGTTTTAACAAGTATAGCTCATTTAATTAATTTTTTAAGTTGGAACAACAGCATATTATTGTTCGTGTAGCTAACCATATAGATACCCATTATGCGCTTCGTATTACAGATGAGATGGAAGCATCGGCAAAAGCCCGTGGTACTGGTATAGCTAAACGTAGCCCAGAATACATCGCTAAAAAAATGCTAGAAGGCAAAGCCGTTATAGCCCTTATGCCTAGTGGCCAATGGGTGGGGTTTTGTTACATTGAAGAATGGAGCCATGGTAAATTTGTGGCTAATAGCGGTTTAATTGTTTTGCCAGAATTTAGAAAAAGTGGTGTTGCAAAATTGATTAAGAAAAAAGTGTTTGAACTATCAAGAGAGAAATACCCAAGTGCCAAAATATTTGGTCTTACTACGGGCCTAGCTGTTATGAAAATTAATAGCGACCTTGGCTACGAACCCGTTACCTACAGCGAACTAACAGATGATGAAGAATTTTGGGCCGGCTGTAAAAGCTGTGTTAACTACGATATATTAATGAGCAAGGCTCGCAAAAATTGTATGTGTACAGCCATGCTATTTGACCCTGCAGATAAAGCCGAACCAAAACAAACAGCAGCAGATTTTAAACAAAACTCTAGTTTATACGAGCGTTTTAATAGGCTTAAGCAATCGAAATTATTGCAGTGGTTTAATAAAAAAAACGAACCCCAAAAAAATGGCAAGCTAAAATCTATTTTTAAAATTTTTTCTACTTAAATAATTTACCCAAAAACATGGCACAAGCAAGCAAAAACGTTGTTTTAGGATTTAGTGGCGGTTTAGATACTACCTTCTGCGTAAAATATCTTACAGAAGACAGAGGTTTTAACGTACACAGTGTAATTGTAAACACTGGCGGTTTTACCAACCAAGAATTGGCACAAATAGAAGCACATGCCTACAAACTAGGCGTAAAAACCCACACAACCGTAAACGCTGTAGAAAGCTACTACAATAGCATTGTTAAATACTTAATTTACGGTAATGTTTTAAAAAACAATACTTACCCACTAAGTGTAAGTGCAGAGCGTTTAAGCCAAGCATTACACATTGCAGAACACGCAAAAAAACTAAATGCCCTAGCTGTAGCCCACGGCAGCACTGGTGCCGGTAACGATCAGGTGCGTTTTGATATGATTTTTAACATTATGATTCCTGGTGTTGAAATTATTACCCCTATTCGTGACTTAAAATTAAGCCGTGAAGAAGAAATTGCGTATTTAAAGAAAAAAGGCGTTGACATGAACTTTGAAAAAAGCATGTACAGCATTAATAAAGGTTTGTGGGGCACTAGTGTAGGCGGCAAAGAAACCCTACAAAGCAAAGGCATGTTGCCAGAAACTGCATGGCCTACCCAAGTAACAAAAACAGATAGCACAGAACTAACACTAAGCTTTGTAAAAGGCGAATTAACGGCTATAAATGGTCATTTGTTCAATCATCCTGTAAAAGCAATACAATACTTACAAACAATAGCTGGTGCTTATGGTGTGGGTAGAGATATTCATGTAGGCGATACCATTATTGGCATAAAAGGCCGTGTGGGTTTTGAAGCCGCAGCACCAATGGTTATTTTAAAAGCACACCATGCTTTAGAAAAACATGTGCTTACAAAATGGCAGCTAAACTGGAAAGATCAATTAGCACAATTTTATGGTAACTGGTTACATGAAGGTCAAATTTTAGACCCAGTAATGCGTGATATTGAAGCCTACTTAACCAATTCGCAGCAAAACGTAACCGGCGATGTTTTTGTACAAATAATGCCTTACCGTTTTCAAATAATTGGTATAGAAAGCAACTTCGATTTAATGAGCGCTAAGTTTGGTAAATACGGCGAAATGAACACTGGCTTTACCGGTGAAGATGTTAGAGGATTTAGTAAAATTTTTGGCAACCAAACTTCTATATGGCACCAGGTTAATAGCCCACTAAACCCTAGCAAATGAACAACTTAATTATAAAAAGCTTTTCTCAAACTCCATCTTTTGGGGGCGGCGGGGCTGGTATTAAAGCAGGTATAATAGGTGCTGCAGGCTATACAGGTGGCGAATTAATTCGTTTATTAATCAATCACCCAAAAGTAACAATAGCTTTTGTACAAAGCGGCAGCAATGCTGGCAACTTGTTATCGAGTGTTCATACAGACTTGATAGGAGAAACCGATTTAAAATTTTCGGCACAATGCCCTTCTTTAGGGGCTAGCGGTGTAGATGTTATTTTCTTTTGTGCAGGGCATGGCGAGGCAAAAAAATTTGTACAAGAAAACAATATACCAAGCCATATAAAATTGATAGATATTGGTAACGATTTTCGCCTAGCGGCAGATGCTTCTATTAAAGGCAGAAACTTTGTTTATGGCTTACCAGAAATAAATAGAGAAGCTATTAAGCAAGCAGATAGTGTTGCCAATGCTGGTTGTTTTGCAACTGCTATACAATTAGGTTTATTGCCTTTTGCTAAAGCTGGTTTGCTAAACAATGTACAGGTTTATACTACCGGTATTACAGGAAGCACAGGAGCTGGCCAAAGCCTAAGTGCCACATCGCATTTTAGCTGGCGAGCCAATAATATTTCGCCGTACAAAACCTTAACCCATCAGCATTTGGGCGAAATTATGCAATCTTTACAGCAAGAAGCAGGTAGTAATGCACCGCTGGCTACAATTAACTTTGTGCCTTGGCGTGGCAATTTTACAAGAGGTATTTTTACCAGTTCAACCTTTAAATTTAAAGGCAATAAACAAGCACTTATAAATGCATTTGAAGCAGCGTATAAAAACGAACCATTTACCAAAAAATCTACTTCAGCTATTCATTTAAAACAAGTAGTTAATACCAATAAATGCGTTATCAATATTGAAATTGTAGAAGACACTATTGTTGTTCATTCAGTTATCGATAATTTATTAAAAGGAGCTTCTGGTCAGGCTGTTCAAAACATGAATTTGATGTTTGGCTTTGATGAAATGACTGGTTTAAAATTAAAAGCTGCTTGTTTTTAAAGCCTCAAAATCCCCAACGGGGAAATAAAAAAAAATTAGAAAATGGAAAATAAAAATGTACCTGAACAAACTTCTACACACAAGCCCACAAAGGCAGGCAGGGGGGCTATCTTGTTCGATGTTTATCCTCTTAATAATATTACCATTACCAAGGCATTGGGCAGTTATGTTTGGGATGAGAATGGTACACAATACTTAGATATGTATGGCGGTCATGCGGTAATAAGTATTGGTCACACACATCCTCATTGGGTAAAAAGCATTGAGGCGCAATTAGAAAAAATTGCCTTCTACTCAAACTCTGTTATTATTCCCTTACAAAAGCAATTGGCAGAAAAATTAGGTAAGCTTAGTGGCAAAGAAGATTATCAGCTATTTCTGTGTAATAGCGGTGCAGAAGCCAACGAAAATGCTTTAAAATTAGCAAGCTTTCATAATGGCAAAAAAAAAGTGATTGCCTTTAGTAAATCATTTCATGGTCGTACTTCTTTAGCGGTAGCTGTTACAGATAATCCTTTTATAGTAGCACCAATTAACCAAACAGAAAATGTTATCTTCTTGCCGTTTAATGATGAGGCTGCCTTAAAAACTTGTTTTGAAAAACAGGGTCATCAAATTTCTTCTGTTATTATTGAAGGTGTACAAGGCGTTGGCGGTATTATTGAAGCTAATAATAGTTTTCTACAATTAATACGCACTTTGTGCAACCAATATAATGCTGTATTTATTGCAGATAGCGTACAATGTGGTTATGGTAGAAGCGGTTTATTTTTTGCACATGATTATGCTGGTGTAAACGCAGATATTTACGCAATGGCAAAAGGTATGGGCAATGGTTTTCCTATTGGTGGTATTTTAATAGCACCACCCATAAAACCAAAACACGGTTTACTAGGTACTACATTTGGGGGTAATCAATTGGCTTGTGCAGCAGCATTAGCAGTGTTAGAAGTTATTGAACAAACTAATTTAATAGCCAATGCCGCAACTGTAGGCAACTATTTACAAGAAGAATTAAAGAAAATTTCAGCCATACAAAATGTACGTGGCAAGGGCTTAATAATTGGCTTTGATGTGCCTGAACCATTAAAACATTTAAAGAAAACTTTGCTAACTGAGTTTAAAGTATTTACTGGCGAAGCTAAACCAAATGTTATTAGGTTATTGCCTTCTTTGGCATTAACTAAAGCACAAGCCGATGAATTTTTAACAGCACTTAAAGCTGCTATTAAAAATTTAACGCCCTAGCACTAAAGGGCGTTTACAAAATTTGCAAAACACGTTTAAGCGTTGTAAATTAAGGGTTATACACCAAAAAAAATCCCGCAAAATATGCGGGATTAGCGGTTGGTTTTGGCTGCCAAATCTCTATAAGCGACTATCAATTTTGCTACTCAATAAAGTAAAAATTTCATCTACAGAGCCTTCGCCTTGTATGTTTTTTACTTTATCAAATTGTTGGTAATAATCTGCTACGGCAGAAGTTTTTTTGCGATATTCAGCAATTCTAGCTTTTATAACAATTTCGTTGGTATCATCGCTGCGTCCGCTTGTTAATCCTCTATTTAAAAGGCGTTTTACAAGTTCTTCTTCACTTACTTCAAGGGCTAGTACAATACCAATATCGGTACCTTTAAGTTGTAACAATTTATCTAAAGCAGATGCTTGTGCATTTGTTCTAGGAAAACCATCAAACAAAAAACCCTTCGCTTCAGGATTTGCTTCTAAAGCCGAACTTATCATAGCAATTACTACTTCGTCTGGTACTAATTCGCCTTTATCCATTATACTTTTAGCCTCTAAACCTAGTGGCGTACCTGCTGCAATTTCTTTACGCAAAATATCACCTGTAGATAAATGAATTAAGCCATATTTTGCAATTAACATTTCACTTTGGGTACCTTTGCCACTACCTGGAGGACCAAACAAAATAATATTAAACATTGTAAGTAAAGGAGTTGCTTGAGAAGCAAATATACATCTTGCTACTAAAATTGTTTCCAAAATGTTAAAAACTAAGTATTTTGTAAGTAACTACAACTGCTACGTCATAAATAAAAAGCAACAACCACATTAATTGGCAGGTATTTTAACCCAAAAAAGCGTACATCAATAAAACAACAATATGAAACTATATCAATTAGCCTTATTAGTAACTTTAAGTTTTCAAAGTTGCTATTCGCAAAACAGTAATACCAAAAAAGAAATTATGGAAAACAATAAAAAAAATCCAGTGTACAGTACTACAGACAGTACAAAAGTGACTCTAAAAGATGAAGAATGGAAAAAAATATTAAGTCCAGAAGTGTACCAAGTAGCAAGGCAAAAAGGTACAGAAAGACCATATACCAGTAAATTTGAAAGTTCTAAAGAAGTAGGTACTTTTTATTGTGCAGTATGTGGTAATGCCTTATTTAAAAGCGATGCAAAGTTTGAAAGTGGTTGCGGTTGGCCAAGTTTTTACGAACCCATTAGTAAATCATCAATGATTTATTTGCCAGATAATAGCCACGGCATGAAACGTACAGAAGTTGCGTGCAGCAGATGCAAATCGCATTTAGGCCATGTATTTGAAGATGGCCCACCACCAACAGGCTTGCGTTATTGTATTAACGGTGTAGTACTAGATTTTGAAAAAGCAAAAGCAGCCGAGCAAAAATATAAAGAGGGCGAAAAACATTAAGCTAATAGCTAAATACCCTGTAAAAAAGTAGGCTAGTTGTAGTTGAACTAGCCTACTTACATTTATAAACTATCTTCTTTTGCAAATTCTTGCTGCTCGGCATTTTCACGTACCATATCAATAATCCAATCTTTCCTTTTTAACTCAAAATTGGTACCTAAATATAACCTACGAACTTGTTCATCATCTGCCAATTGTTCTGCGGTGCCGTGTTTAAATATTTTTCCTTCAATAAGCAAATAAGCTCTATCGCAAATAGATAAGGTTTCGTTTACATTGTGATCGGTAATTAAAATACCAATGTTTTTATACTTCAATTTTGCAACTACTGCTTGTATATCTTCAACGGCAATAGGATCTACACCAGCAAAGGGTTCATCTAATAAAATAAATTTGGGATCTACGGCTAAAGCACGTGCAATTTCAGTTCTACGCCTTTCGCCACCGCTTAAACTATCGCCATTATTTTTACGCACATGGTGCAAATTAAATTCGCTTAATAAAGTTTCTAATTTTTCATGGCGTTCATGCTTGTTTAGTTTCGTCATTTCTAGCACGGCCATAATATTATCTTCAACACTTAATTTTCTAAACACACTAGCTTCTTGTGGTAAATAACCAATACCCATTTGTGCTCGTTTATACATGGGCAATTTGGTAATGTCTATTTCATTTAAAAATACTTTACCATCATCGGGCTTTATTAAACCCACCACCATGTAAAAAGTAGTGGTTTTACCAGCACCGTTTGGGCCCAATAAACCCACAATTTCACCTTGTTTTACTTCTACCGAAACCTTGTTAACAACGGTACGGCCTTTATAACTTTTTTGTAAATTAGTAGTATGAATGGTTAAGCTCACAAAAAATATATTTTAACAAAAATAAACGTTCTACACTACTAAGTAAAATGATTATAGCCACTTTAAAGATTGTTTACCAATTGTATAAAACCAGTAAAATACCAAATTATGCAGCATTTATGGGCTTTTTAGCAGCTTATTTGGTTACAATAGCCACAATATTTTAATCTTTGGTTTATATTGCAGCCCTATAATTTACAAGATGAAAGTAACAGACCACATTGCACAAGCAAAAAAAACCTTAGTATCGTTTGAGGTATTACCACCATTAAAAGGTAAAACCATTACTACAATTTACGACCATTTAGATCCTTTAATGGATTTTAAACCTAGTTGGATAAATGTAACTTATCACCGCAGCGAAACCATGTTTAAAAAGAAATTGGATAGTACGTTTGAAAAAGTGGAAGTAAGAAAAAGACCAGGTACGGTGGGCATTTGCGCAGCGGTAATGAACCACTACCAAATTGATGCTGTGCCCCATATTATTTGCGGTGGCTTTACAAAAAGAGAAACCGAAGATGCTTTAATTGACCTTGATTTTTTAGGTATTGATAACGTTCTCGTATTACGTGGCGATGCCGCTAAAAACGAAGCTAGCTTTGAGCCAGAACCAGATGGCCATAAATACGGTATTGATTTATTGAAACAAGTAACCAACATGAATCATGGTATTTATATTGATGAAGAAATAAAAAATGGCGGAAAAACCAAGTTTTGCTCGGGCGTTGCGGGCTACCCCGAAAAACATTTTGAAGCACCAAACCTAGAAATTGATTTGCAGCGCATGAAAGAAAAAGTAGATGCTGGCGCAGATTATATTATGACTCAAATGTTTTTTGACAATCAAAAGTTTTTTGATTTTGTAAAAAAATGCCGAGATATGGGCATTACTGTACCAATTATTCCAGGTTTAAAACCATTAACCAATAAAAAGCAATTGTCTGTTTTACCAAGAATATTTCATGTAGATATTCCTACAGATTTAAGCAATGCTATAATGAAATGCAAAACCGATGCTGAATGTGAACAAGTGGGCACAGAATGGTTAATAGCACAAAGTAAACAATTAAAAGCTTTTGGTGTACCCGTATTGCATTACTATACTTTAGGTAAGCCTAAAGTAATTTACAACGCAGTGAAAGAAGTGTTTTAACCGCTGATTATTTTTGATAGTTTATGATTTACTATGATTGTTCAGATAGTTTAACCTTCGCTTCTATAATCATAGTAAATGATTCAATCATTTTTTATCAGCGGTTGCGGTTGCTATTATCCAATCAAACCAGCAGCTCTACTAATTTCCATCATTCTATCCATTGGCTTTTTAGCAGCTAGGCGCAAATTTTCTTCCATTAAAATTTCTGGCAGTTCGTACTTCATACACAAATACAATTTTTCTAGTGTATTTAGTTTCATGTAAGGGCAATCGTTACAAGCACAATTATTATTTGGAGGCGCAGCAATAAATGTTTTTTTGGGTGCTTCTTTTTGCATTTGGTGCAAAATGCCTGTTTCGGTTGCTACAATAAATTCTTGAACATTGCTTGCAACCGCATATTTTAATAACTGTGTGGTGCTGCCAATATAATCTGCAATTTGCAATACTGCTTCTTCACATTCGGGGTGTGCAATAAGTTGCGCTTTTGGATGGCGAATTTTTAATTTGGTAATTTTCTCTAAGCTAAAAATTTCGTGAACCATACAAGCACCGTTCCAAAGTAGCATGTTTATACCCATCTTTTTATTTAAGTAAGCACCAAGGTTTTTATCGGGCGCAAAAATGATGGGTTGATCTTTTGGCAAGCTGTCAATTATTTTCTCGGCATTGCTACTTGTGCAAATAATATCGCTAAGGGCTTTTATCTCGGCTGTGCAGTTAATGTACGATATTACTAAATGGCCTTTATGCTTCTCTTTAAAGGCTTTAAACAAGTTAGCGGGGGCAGAGTCAGCTAGCGAACATCCAGCCCTTAAATCGGGCAGTAAAACCTTTTTTGTAGGGTTTAGTATTTTAGCAGTTTCAGCCATAAAATGCACGCCTGCAAAAACAATCATATCAGCATTTGTGCTTTGTGCTTTTTGCGCAAGCCCTAAACTATCGCCAATATAATCTGCCACATCTTGAATATCGGGTTCTTGATAAAAATGCGCCAATACAATGGCGTTCTTTTCTTTTTTCAATTTTTCAATCTCTGCAAACAAATCTAACCTTGCATCTAAAGCTATATCTAAAAATCCTTTTTCAGAAATTTGTTGTGTTGCTATTTCAATGTTCATAACTACCGTAATATTCTTTTAATAATACTTTATTTATAAAACCCACTATTACTATTACGAGTGTGGATTTCGGGATAACTTACTTATCCCCACGCTGCAAAGTTAATTAGCTTGGGCTTATGCACTTAAACCCACAAACAATTAACATTACCAAATGCTTACTGCTGTTATGTAAAACTGCCTTTTTAACATTTGTGGATGATGGTTATTAAGTTTACACACATTTGGTAATTAACAGGTTATCAATACGAGACTAACAGGGATAAATAAGGATAAAAAAATGCCTCTTAAACTTTTTTTCTGTTTTACCAAACCCAGTTAATCTATTTCTACTCACAAAATTTTTTTAAAAAAATGGAGTTATACACGGTGTTATGCAATTATTAACAACCATATTGTGGGTAATTTTTTTAAAGTTTTTTTTGTTTTGTATGCCCTGTAAATTTTAAAAAACAAGCCAAAACTTTGTACACATATATAATGCGTTACACTATTTGTTTTGACTATTTTTTCCACAATTTGTGTAAACGCATTATTTCCTTATTTTTGCCATCCTTAAAAATTTCATTAATAATATTATTATGTCTGTTATTCAAACTATTCGTAACAAAGGGTGGATTATGATTACTTCTATTGGATTGGTAATGATTATTTTCGTTATTCAATCAGCATTTGAAAATGGTAAAAGAGGTGGCGGTATTTTTAGTAATACCACTACTTTAGGTAAAGTAAATGGTGTTACCATAAACAAAACCGAATTTGATGATGAAATCACATTCATCGAAAAAATGAATGGGCAGCAAGCTAGCTCTAGAGACCAGCTAATTAGCGGCGTATGGTCTCAAGAAGTTGAAAAAATCATCAATCAACAAGAGTACGATAAATTAGGTCTTGTTATTGGCGATAAAGAATTTAATGAAATTATGTTTGACCCAAACACGTCTCCATTAAAAAGAGAATTTACAGATTCTAAAACAGGCGAGTTTAAAGTGGCAGAAGCCAAAACTGCTTTTGCACGAATTAAAAAAGGTAAAAGCGTACAAGATTTAGAATTAATAGAAAAAGTTAATAAAGGATACTTAGAGCCATTAATACAGCAATCTTTGAGTCAAAAATATGCAGCCCTTTTACAAGCCGCCGCTTATGCACCTAAATGGCTTGTAGAAAAAATGGAAGCAGATAATGCCGCAGTGGCTTCTATTACTTATGTATCTGTACCATATTCTTCTATTGTAGATAGCACTGTTAAACTTACCGAAGAAGATATTTTAGCGTATGCTAAAAAACACCACAAACAATTTGATAAAGATGAAGAAAGTAGAACCATTAATTATATAGGTTTTTCAACTACACCAAGCGGTGCAGATACTGCCGATATATTAAAACAAATTACAGATTTAAAAGCCGACTTTGCAGCTACACAAGATGCAAAAGCTTACTTATCAAAAGTGGGTAGTGAGTTACCTTACGATAACGAGCAATTTACAATTAAATCAAAAATTAAAGTTCCAAATGCAGATACAATAAAGCAACTAAAAGAAGGAGAAATATTTGGTCCTTATTTAGATGCTTCTAACTATACTGTTGCCAAAATGATTAAGAAAAGAACTTTGGCAGATAGCGTTTTTTGTCGCCACATACTGATAAATACAAATGGTGAAAATGCAAAACCCGATAGTGTTGCTAAAAAAACTATTGATAGTATTGTTTTAGCAATACAAAACGGATTAGATTTTAGAAAAGCAATGGAACAATTTTCTGACGATAAGGCCGCTACCGCAGCCCCAGATGGTGGGCTAATGAAATATACATCTACCGAAATACAACAAAAAGAAAAATTTGACCCAGATTTTGCAAAATTTATTTTGTTTGATGGCAAAAAAGGCGAGCGGAAGATTGTAAAAACAAAATTTGGTTATCATTATATAGAAATAACAGAACAAAAAAATTTAGATGAAGCATTAAATGTAGCATACTTATCTAAACCTATTATTGCAAGCAACGAAACGGTTGCAGCAGCACAAACAGCGGCGTCTCAGTTTGCAGCTACTAGCAAAAACAAAAAAGCATTTGACGAAAACGCATTGAAACTTAATAAACAACCTTTACCATCGGGCGAAATTAAAAAAATGGATTTTTCTGTATCAAGTGTAGGTGCAGGTAACGATGCTCGTAAAATGGTAAGATGGGTGTACGATGCAAACACAGGCGATATTTCTGAACCATTTGAAATGAACGATAAATATGTAGTAGCTGTGGTTACAAATGTTAATAAAATAGGTTTACCATCGGTAGCCACTTTACGCCCACTTGTAGAAGCACAAGTACGCAACGAGAAAAAAGCAAAACAAATTATTGATACCAAGTTTAAAGGTGCAACTTTAGAAGCCATAGCTACCAACGCTGCAACAGCAGTACAAAGAGTAGATAGCATATTGTTTAGCAATCCATTTATTCCAAGTATTGGTATGGAGTTAAAAGTGGTAGGTGCAGCATTTAACCCAAGCTTAAAAGGTAAAGTAAGCGAGGCAATTGCCGGCAACGGTGGTGTGTTTGCAGTACGTGTAGAAAACATTGCTATAAAACCAGCAGCTAGCAATGCTAATTCGGTAAAACATTCAATATTGCAAGCGCAAAAAATGGCTGCTTACACCAGTAGTCCGGCGGCTTTAAAGAAAGCAGCAACTATTAAAGATAATAGAGCCCAATTTTATTAGTAGATACTATTTTTAAGGTGTTTAAAAAAGCCCACAGTTGCGCAACTGTGGGCTTTTAGTTTCTTATACCGAAACTTGCAACACCACATTATGTTGTAGTTTTACCCACTTTTATTGGTTGGTATTATTGCCAGCTAATTGTAAAAACACAGTTATGTCTAACATTATTATAAATAAAGTAGCCGAAAGCGGATTAATTACATTAGACTTAGAAGAATTTTATCCCAAAGGAGAAATAGTGGTTTTCGACCTAAAAGAATATCTGTTTATGGGTTTAATTTTAAAAGAAAAAGAGTATCGAGCCGCCTTGTTAGCCACCAATTGGGCGCAATACCAAGATAAATACGTAGCCATTACTTGCACAGCCGATGCCATAATACCCATGTGGGCCAATATGCTTGCAGCTAGCTATTTGCAGCCAGTAGCAAAAGATGTGGTTTTTGGTAACAAACAGCAATTAATAACCAATATAATAACCAAAAATTTAGCTACCGTAAAAGGAGAAGCATATACCGATAAACGAGTAGTGGTAAAAGGTTGCGGCGATATAGCCATACCCGAAACAGCCTATGTAGATATTACAAACAAACTGCGGCCATTTGCCAAAAGCATTATGTACGGCGAGCCTTGCAGCACAGTACCCATCTACAAAAAAAGATAAACCAACTAATTGTAACACAAAAACCACGCAGTTTAACTAGTATGTAAGGTGTGTTGGGTTGCAGGTAGTTATAGTTAGCCAACACCCTAAATACACCCTGCGAACATATAACTGTCCCACAAAAAATAGACAGAAAATCCAACGCTTTTGCACCACAACTTGTCCCGACTATTCGGGATTTAATTTTACCCCAACGCACCCAAGCCCACCCACCACCCTATAAGCGGACAGGAAAAATTTCATTTTTTACAGACAACCAAACCGAAATAGTGAAATAGTAACAAAAAGTTGATATATTTGCACCAAATGCCGATTAATATGAGTAAGAAAGCAATTAACAGATTAAAAGCAGTTCTAGCTGAACAAGGCAAGACAAACAAATGGCTTGCAGAGCAATTAGACAAAAACGAAACGACTGTTTCTCGTTGGTGTACAAATGAAGTTCAGCCTTCAATGGACAATCTTGTGGCAATTGCTTCACTCTTTAAAGTTGATGTAAGAGATTTAATTAACTCAACTAAAACGACAAAGTAATTATGCAAGTAGAAATCAAAAACAATAAAATAAAAGTACCGCTAAAAGGAAATGACGAATGGTTAGTACTGAAACCAGAAGAACAAGTTCGTCAAGAATATATTTGCAGACTTGTAAATAATTACGGCTTTGACTTAGAGCAAATGGCTCAAGAAATCCAAGTGAGCAATTCGCAACGTGGACAAGGCAGAGCAATGGCGGACATTGTAATTTGGAAAAATGTAAAAGACAAGAGAGAAAACAATAGCCCAATAATAGTTGTAGAATGTAAAGCCGAACACATTACAGTTCGTGAAGAAGATTATTTTCAAGGTTATAATTACGCTTCTTGGGCGGGTGCTGACTTTTTCGTAACAACTAACTTAAAAGAAACAAGAATTTTCAAGGTTGTTAAAGGTAAAATCCCAAAGAAACTTGAAGAAGTTGTAAATATTCCTGATGCCAAAACAGTTACTGACGAAAAGAAAATAAACGAGTTATTAAAGCAAACAAAAGCTTTCACAAGAGATGAGTTCTCAAAACTACTTTTTAAGTGCCACAACATTATTCGTAACAACGATAAACTTTCACCAGAAGCGGCTTTTGACGAAATAAGCAAAATCCTTTTTATAAAAATTCGTTACGAAAGAAGCAATTCAGAAAACCAAATTTTCTCAAAGGAAGCTTTCAAGAATGATAAAGCTAGCTACGAGAAATACAAACCAAAAGACGGCAAAGACTTCTATCAATTTTTGTTTGAGCAAACAAAAGAAGATTTCAAAGATGATGACCTTTTTGAACAAACGGAAATTATCAGAGTAAGAGAAAATAGTTTTGAAGCAATCGTTGAAGAATTGCAGATTTACAACCTTTCCACAACATCTGACGATGTAAAAGGTATTGCCTTTGAGCAATTCCTTGGTAAAACATTTAGAGGAGAATTAGGACAATTCTTTACACCTCGAACAATAGTAGACTTTATTGTAGATGTCTTAGACCCACAAGAAAGCGAAATAATTTGCGACCCTTGTTGCGGTAGCGGTGGATTTTTAATTAAGGCTTTTGAATATGTAAGAGCAAAAATTGAAAACGAAATCCATCTTGCAAAGGAAAAAATCAAAAAAGACTATTATAATGATGCCTACGAAAAACTAAGCGATAAAAAGAAAGCCGAAATTGACGAAACTGTAAATGATTTGTTTTCTAAACTTAATGCAGAACTAGACATCAACAACTCAAAGAGCAGAATAAGGGAATTAAGTTATGATTGCATTTTCGGAACAGATGCTAATCCAAGAATGAGCCGAACTGCAAAAATGAATATGATTATGCACGGGGACGGACACGGTGGAGTACATCACAATGACGGACTTTTAAATGTAAATGGAATTTTTGAAAATCGTTTTGATATTATCCTCACCAATCCACCGTTTGGAAGCAGGGTTGAGAAATCATTGAAAATTACAGAAGCCGACAAATACACAGACATTGAAAGAATTAAAAAGTACCGTAAAAGATACGGAAGTGATTACGATGAAGCACTAAAACAAGTAAACGATAATATCGATAAACCACTGTTGGACTTATACGAAACCGGAAGTATGAGTTCGCTTACCGAAGTGCTGTTTATAGAACGCTGTTTGAACTTGTTGAAGCCAGGCGGTAGAATGGGTATTGTATTGCCCGAAGGCGTTTTGAATAATACCAATTTGCAAAAAATAAGAGATTTTGTGGAAAGCAGGGCAAAAATTATACTCATAACTTCAATTCCGCAAGATGTATTTATTGCAAGTGGTGCGACTGTGAAACCAAGTTTGCTATTTTTCAAAAAATTTACAGAGGAAGAAGTCAAAAAATGGAAATCAGTTTCTACTAAAGCAGAAAAAGATGTTACCAAAAAGTATGAGCCAAAAACAAAACCAATTCTTGCAAAACTTGAATTGAAAGGAAAGGAAGCCCCAAGCACAGAAGAAAAAAAGAAACTAAGAGCAGAATTAAAACAAATTGAAGAAAATATACTCTATGAAATTAAAGCACAAATAAAAAGGGAGTTTAATTATCAAATACCAATTGCTGAAGTGAAAAAAGCAGGTATTAGTACAACTGGTGCACAAATAGAGAATGAACTAGAACCATTAGCAATAGAGTTTAGAAAATATCGTGAAGAAAATAAACTGTGGCCAAATTATATCAAGGAAATCAATTACCAAATTGCAAATGATGAAATCGGTAGAGTAAGAATAATCGATAATATCGTTTCAGAGCCAGAAGTGTTTTACAGCAAATCAAACCATTAATGCAAGAGTTGACAAATACATATTTGAAGCTAATACCTTTCTCTGATATAAACCTTTGGGATGTTAAACGCTATTATACAACCAGCGAGTTAAAATTTAAAAAAGTTGTAACACTTAGAGATATTTTAATACCATATAGGAAACCTATTAGTAAAGAGGGGTTGATTAAAAATAAATGGCAAATCATTTCTAAAATCAATTTTTCAGGTGAGCTCTTTTTAAGGCCATTTGAAGAAATACATAGCTATAAAGGCAATGTTAATTTGGTTCCCGAAAATGCAATAATTTATTCTAAGATAAATGTAAGACACGGTTGTATTTACTTTCACGAAGAAGGGTTAGTTCCATTTGGTGTCAGTTCTGAATATCCTACATTCAAGTTTGATGAAAATAGAATTAGTGGTAAGTTTCTTCATAAAATTCTAAGGAGCAGTGCATTCAAAAAACTACTCAATAATAAAACAACAGGAATTTCAAAGGCAAGAGTTAAACAGGACGAATTTCTTGATATACAAATACCATTACCCTCACTTATTGAGCAAGAAATTTTAGTAAATACATACTATCAAAAGATAGAGGATGCTGAATTTTTATCTAAACAATCAATTGACTTAGGCGGAGAAATTGAAAAGTACTTGTTTGATATTTTAGGTTATCAGGAAAACAAGGTTCAAAATAAGAATAAGCTTGGCGAATACTTGCAATTAGTAGATTATTCTACATTGAATAAATGGGGTGTTGAACAGAATAAAACACCTAACAATTTAAATGTAACCAGTTCATTTGAGTTCAGAAAAATCAAGGAATTATGCACTGTAAGTAGCGGTGGCACGCCAAGTAGAGCACGAAGCGAATATTATAATGGAAATATTCCTTGGATAAAAACTGGTGAAGTTATTAATGACATAATATATGACACCGAAGAAAAAATAACAGAAGAAGCTATAAAAAATAGTAGTGCAAAAATTTATCCGAAAGATAGCTTAATAATTGCGATGTACGGTCAAGGTTTAACAAGAGGAAGAACGGCTAAATTAGGAATTGATGCTTCTACAAATCAAGCTTGTGCCGTTTTATTCAATATTGATAATTCTATAATTTTAACCGATTTTCTTTGGGCTTATTTAATTGGAGAATATCATAGATTACGAGAAATGGCAAGTGGAAATAATCAACCAAATCTTAATGCACAAATGATTAAAGATTATCCTGTAATAATACCACCAATCAATTTACAAAAAGAAGTTATTGAAAAAATAAAATTGATAAAATCCAGCATAGTCAAAAATAAAGAGCTTAAGACCAAAATCTTGTTGGAAGCAGAAGAAGGATTTGAAAAAGCAATTTTTAGCTAATGAGATTACAAAAATTAAACATAAACACACGGTTTAAAAACCTTGAAGCTTTTGAAATTGATTTTTCGACCAAAGAAGGCATCACGGTACTCATTGGAAACAATGGAAGTGGCAAAAGCAACATTTTAGAAGCCATTAGCGGAATATTTGCAGGTCTTTATGACAGAAAATACAATCCAGCATTTAACTACGAACTTGAATACAACAAAGACACTTACAAAGTAGAAGTTAATTATGAAAACGGAACGTATATTTTCAAAATCAACGATGTAGTAGATAATTTGAAACCCGAACACTTGCCAAGTCAAGTGATAAGTTCGTATAGTGGCGAAGAAACACG
Organism: Flavobacterium sp.; assembly: GCA_030053925.1. Taxonomy (GTDB): domain Bacteria; phylum Bacteroidota; class Bacteroidia; order Chitinophagales; family Chitinophagaceae; genus Parasediminibacterium. The sequence continues at coordinate 5,844 of JASGCX010000033.1, read as the reverse complement.
TTTGTGGGATAAATATTATTGGCCTTTTTATGAAGAATATATAAAGGCAATTCGTGGAGCAACTATTCCAAATTCTAATTTAATTTACATCAACAAATACTATTGGGACATTGCTTTAATTACACTTCATTTTTATGATTTTTCGGTTTTTACCGACATTAGAGATTTTTGCCAAAACACTTTAAATATTACAACATTTAATAAAGTTAAATTTACTTTTGACATTGCAAAACTGAATGATTTTTTAAAATCCCCAAATCCAGTCACCAATTTTGTAATGTCATTAAATCCTGCAAAAGAAGCCACAATTGAAATTGATTTAGCAACTTTCAAAGACCTTTTAAATAATCTTTCAGAAATTGAAGTTTTCCGTTACTTATCGGCATCCTTTATGCCCAAAAACGATAAACTCATTACAAAAATTGAAATAAATTACAACACAAATCTTAATGCAGAATGTTTAAGCGAAGGAGAAAAGAAATTGCTTTTAATAATGCTTATTCTAGAAGTTGTAGGTGATGAAAATTCTTTGATTTTATTGGACGAACCTGACAGTCATATTCATCTTTCAAGAAAAGAAGAAATTCAAAAACTTCTTTCAAAGTACACCAACCGAGAAAATATAATTACCACACATTCGCCAACATTGACACATAATTTTGACTTAAAGCATATTACAATGCTAACCAAAAAGCCAAATAATGATGCACAAATTGAAGCAAAGGCAAAACAGGAAATTGTTTACGAATTGACAAAAGGAGTATGGACTTATCAAGACCAAAATATTTTTCTAAATTCAAATAAAGACATTCTACTTGTTGAAGGTAAATATGACAAAATCTACATTTCTGAAGCATTAAAAAGGCTAAAACCAAAATTCAATAAATATAAAAATTTGGAGTTTGAATATTTTCCAATGGGCGGAGCTGAAGGGTTAGAAAATTTTATGAATAAATTTACACCTAAAGCAGGTCAAAAAATAATTGCTTTGTTGGATAGAGATAGTGAAGGGAAAAACCCAATAGAAAAAGCATTAGGTAAATCATTAGACCTGACATTCGATTTTGAAAAAAAGAAAGACATATATTTTCTATTGTACCCAAAAATAAAAAATTGGAAAACCACAAACTTTGTAGTTGAAGACTATTTTAAAAAGAATTTAATTTTTAAGGAAGCTCTTAAAATCATTAAAGGTGCTGACGAAACTTTTAAAATGTTCCCTAACAAAGTAAAAGACAAATTAAAAGCTGACTTACCTACAAAATGCCAAGACCCATTATTTAACGACAATCATTTTAATGGTTTTAAAACTTTATTGGACAAACTAATTGAAATAAAGAGGAAATAGCCAACGCTTTTGATAGCTCTTTTGCATTTTTTGCTAACGCACAAAACCAACACAAATAAATGCAAAAGAGCAACCAACCCAACACACCACAACACGCCAACAAAAACGAAAAACAGACAGACCGAAAAAATGACAATCGCCTAAAAGGGATTTGGCAAAATGGGGGCTGAAGTGCTAAATTGAGCATTTGTATTTCTATTTAACATTTGTGCTTCTAATCTCCCGCATAATTAAGTTGAACCGATTATAATTTTTTAACTGTTATTTTTTTAAGTTCAATTACCTTATTATTTTTTTGTTGCTTTTTGCATTAATTTTTTAATGGCTTGTTGTTCTATTTCGTCTTCTTCTAGTGCTTCCATTTTTTTTCTGTTTGCATCAAAATCGGCATATATTTTACCAACTGTTTTTTCCATTTTGTCGTGGCTAATGTTTCCTGCTCCTTCTAATATTGGCTTTTTACTAAATGCTAACAAATTATCGGTTTCGGCTTTCCAATAATCCAAAGTCAGTATTTCTTCGTTTTGTATTCGCAACTCTGCTGTGTCTAAAAACAACGAAACCAATCTATTTAAAGTATCTATTTCTTTTTCTTATAAATAATTTTTGGCAATAAAAATATCTTCTTTTCTTACTCTACTGCCTTTAAAGGTGGTTAAACCCATATTTAGCATTTTTGCATCGGCACGGCTAATAATTAATTCCGCTGCTGTTTGTTTAGTAACAGCAAACAATAATTTGTTTTGTACAAAAGCAAAAAAGGTGTTGGTTTCTTTTATGGTAGTTTGGTAATCGTTGCTTAATGCAAATAAGTCTTTAATTTTTTGATAAAAGCGTTTTTCACTTGCCCTAATTTCTCTAATTCTGTGCAGTAATTCATCAAAATAATCTTTACCAAAAGTTTTGCCTTGTTTTAATCGTTCATCATCTAACACAAAACCTTTAATAATAAATTCTTTAAGCGTATTGGTAGCCCAAATTCTAAACGCAGTGGCTTGTTTGCTGTTTACTCGGTATCCAACGGCAATTACAGCATCTAGTGAGTAAAAATCAATTGGTTCTGAAACCTCGCCTCTAAAACCTCTATTTACGACTGTTTCCATTTTGGAAATAGTCGCATTTTCTGATAATTCGCCTTCTGTATAAATATTTTTTAAATGCTTACTAATTGCTGGTACTTCTACTCCAAAAAGTGTTGCCATTGCCTTTTGGTTTAGCCAAAAAGTATCGTTTTCAAATCGTACACTTATGTTGATATTGCCTTGCGGTGTGGTATATAAAAGTATTTTATTTTCTAAGTTCATAGTTTCTAGTTCTTTATAATTATGCTAGTATAAATTTTTTGTCCGTAAAAGGGTTAGTTTTCGTGTAACATCTTCAACTAAAGTTCGGTTAATACCTAAAATTTCAAAGTGTTTACAATTATACTTGTGAATAAAGGTAATAGTAACGAGGGCTTTTATAGAAAACTGATTAATGCAAAAAAATGTAATTTTTGTATTGATATTTTTTGTTTCTATTAAATATTTTTGCACAAAGCATGGTAATAACTAAAAAACAAGCTGTAATTCTTCCTAAAATTGGCGATGGCATCTTTTTAACAAAACAGGTTGCTAGTATTTTGTCTTTACCATATACTAAGGTAAGGCATCTAATGAAAGGTTTTTGGCATAAAAATTTTTTTGTGACGAAAAAACAAGGCTATAAATTTTTATGCTTTAATTGAATTTTATACCTTTTTTAAACTTAGAGAACTAGGCGTAACAGCAAGTGAAATTAAGAAAGCACACAGTTTTTTAGTAAAACAACAAGGGGTTAAGCATCCTTTTGCATTGTTTGGTATTAAAACCGATGAGCAAAAACGCTGGTACCAGAGCTTAGGAAATTTAGTTTGTGTGGATGGAAAAATGCAGATAGCAATAAAAGAGTTTCTTCACAAAATTGATTTTGGTTCCAATAATTTGGCAAAGCGTTTTTACCCCTTGGCTACTACAAAATTGATAGTTGTAGGCCCACAACATCAGTTTGGTTAGCCTACAATTTCAGGAAGAAATATTACGGTTTCTACAATTAAAAAATTGATAGAAGGTGGCGAAACAATAGCAAGAGTTAGCTGTTTATACTACATTTCTAACAATCAAGTGCAAAAAGCATTGAATTATTATAAAAGAGCCGCCTAATGTTTTTTGTTTTCTATGAAAATGTAGCGCAAATCTAATTACAAACATGATATTTATACCAAGCCATAAACAAGCGATAATTCTAAACGGTAGCAATTTTTAATTTCATTCCTTAAATTCGCCGCAGCTAATCAACAACATTATTATGCAAGAAGAGGTAGATTTAATACTAGATGATGCAGCAGAAACAATGCAAAAAGCCATCAACCATTTGGAAGTAGAACTGGTAAAAGTGCGTGCTGGCAAGGCTTCGCCTACTATGCTAGACGGTATTACTGTTGAATATTACGGTACGCCAACACTTATTAATCAGGTGGCAAATGTAACCGTACAAGATGCAAGAACATTAACCATTCAGCCTTGGGAAAAAGCCATGTTACCTAAAATAGATAGGGCAATTATGGGTGCAAATATTGGTGTAACGCCGCAAAACGATGGTGTACAAATTCGTTTGTTTATGCCACCACTTACCGAAGAAAGAAGACGTGAATTATTTAAAAAAGCAACCGCCGAAGGCGAACAAGCCAAAGTTGCTATTAGAAATATTCGTAGAGATGCCATTGAACAATTTAAAAAACTACAAAAAGAAGGCCTAAGCGAAGACGCAGCAAAAGATGCAGAAAAAGCCACGCAAGACCTTACAGATAAGCACATTGCTTTGGTAGAAAAGCATTTAGCTGCAAAAGAAAAAGAAATGATGACCATTTAGAAGTTTATAGTTTTGGGTTTAATAGTTTAGAAGTTTAAATAGCATACTCTAAGTATTATGTATTTGCAAAAAACTGAAATTTTATAAATTCTGTGTTTCTGTGCCTTTGCGGCAAGTATTTATTATGACTAAAAAACAACGCTACGAACAGGTTTTACAATATTTTGAAACAGCAGTAGCCAATCCTGAAACAGAACTTCTGTACGATAATCCTTACCAATTACTAGTAGCGGTTATCTTATCTGCACAATGCACCGATGTGCGTGTAAACCTTACCACACCAGCTATTTTTAAGCAATACCCTTCACCAGTACAATTATCAAAAGCCACATTTGACGAGCTTTTTCAACTGATAAGAAGTATTTCGTACCCTAACAACAAAACCAAGCATTTAATTGGCATGGCCAATATGCTGCTTGATAAATTTAATGGCCAAGTACCAATGACGGTAGACGAATTGGTACAACTGCCAGGCGTAGGCCGAAAAACCGCCAATGTGGTTACAAGTGTAATAGATGCACAACCCAATATGGCTGTAGATACACATGTGTTTAGAGTAAGTGCAAGGCTTGGCTTAACTACCAAAGCAACCACACCATTAGCCGCAGAAAAACAACTGATAAAGTATATACCAACAGAACTAGTACATAAAGCACACCATTGGTTAATATTGCATGGTAGATATACCTGCACAGCACGTAACCCAAAATGCCAAAACTGTGGTTTATCAAGTATTTGCCCTTACTATAAAAAGATGCAGAAAAAATTGGGCCTAACATTTTAGAGATGCTTATAACACTAATTTTATCGAATTACACGAATGTTTGTGTTGTACTATCGATATACGTTTTTACGTTTAACGAACCTAGTAACTACTATCGGGCACATTAATAAAATTATCTGTTCCTGTATTTACCCTACCTACTTTATTAAGTGTAAACCATTTAAAGTTTTGATCGGCCACAAGCCCCATTTGGCCCTTAATTTTTTGCTGCCCATATTTGTAAATGGTAGCAGGTTTATCGGTGTAAAAAGTACCCGTTAGTTGGTTCCACCAAAGTTCGTCGCACCAAAGCGTATCTCTATGGCGGTTAAAAACCATCACACTATCTTTTAAAAATACCTTGTTATCGTTCTCTAAATATTTGCCGTATTTGGCATTTAGTTGGCTTTCAACGATGGCCAAACTGTCGTAAAAATCTACATGTAAGCTTTTAGGAAACTCTATTTTGCCGCTATCGTTGGTGTATCTAAATAAAATTGGCGCAACCAGCTTGGCCTTTACTTTGCCATCGTTGCTTAAAAAACTTTCTATGTTTTTTCCTTCTTCAATACCAGGGTTGCGTTTGCCCAAATCTTTCACGTCTTGCACATCATTTTCGCAAGACAGCAACAAACCACAACACGAAATAAAAGCAAGTAAATATTTTTTCATTTTATTACACGAATTTTAAAAAGTAATTACACGAATTTTAAGGCAATTACACGAATTACACGAATTTTAAAGGGCAATTACACGAATTTTAAAAAGTAATTACACGAATTTTAAAAAGCAATTACACGAATTTTAAGGCAATTACACGAATTTTAAGGCAATTACACGAATT
>JASGCX010000118.1 GCA_030053925.1 Flavobacterium sp. | reverse complement strand
TTTTTCTAAATGCTATGTCATTAGTTATATCTACGAATTTCATAGTGCAAATTTAACAGAAATTGCCCAAGTTTGAGAAATTGAGAACTGCCTTTTTGGTTTCTGCAAACGAGCAGGTATTGCTACAGGTGGTAAATTAACATTCCGTCAGCCAATAACTGAAGCCCAATAATTTCCGCCGAGGCGGATGCTGTTTTATTCACAAGCCAACCCATTAGCTATCGAGTTTATAACGTCAAGCCCGAACTAAAGTACAATAAGGCACAAATGCTGAGGCAATATTCGTCAAGCCCCATTAATGCCCAAACCAATGTTAGGCAAACCATCTTTGTTTTAAAGTTGCCCAAACCAATGTTAGGCAAACCATCTTTGTTTTAAAGTTGCACAAACCAATGTTAAGTAAACCATCTTTGTTTTAAAGTTGCACAAACCAATGTTAAGTAAACCATCTTTGTTTTAAAGATGCACAAACCAATGTTAAGTAAACCATCTTTGTTTTAAAGTTGCACAAACCAATGTTAGGCAAACCATCTTTGTTTTAAAGATGCACAAACCAATGTTAAGTAGGCCAATACTAAAATTAACCATGTACTAAAAAGCATTGTTGATTAGCTAAAGTATTATTTCATTTTTTATAAAAAACCACCATGCCATTATTTAAAAAATCGATGATAAGCATTGCAATTATACTAGTAGTTTGGGTAATATTTGCCCAAAGCTGCATGAAGATGCGTATCAGCGATAGCAAAGCACAAGCCGAGTTTAAAGCTGCAAATGTGCCGTTGCAACTACAAACTGTTACCAATAAAGGCTTTCAACTGCATTATGCACAAACAGGTAATGACACCCTGCCCACCTTATTTTTTGTACATGGTTCGCCAGGCAGTTGGGATGCTTTTAAAACCTACCTACAAGATACCGATTTGCTTAAACAATTTAGAATGGTGTCAATAGATAGACCAGGCTTTGGCTACAGCGAATTTGGCAGTGCCAAAAATCTTCAGCAACAATCTAATATTATTAGCCCGCTATTGCAGCAACTTAACAATGGCCATGCTATTTACGTTGTAGGTCACTCGCTTGGTGGCCCATTGGCAGTAAAATTGGTGGCAGATAACCCCAACACATTTGCAGGTATGGTATTGCTATCAGCAGCAGTTGACCCAGCACTTGAGCCAAAAGAAAAATGGCGTGGTTTTTTATTACATTCATCGCTACAAATTATGTTACCAGGTGCATTTAAACCTAGCAACGAAGAATTGTGGTATTTAAAAACCGACCTTGTACCTCTTGCCAATCAATTTGCCAGCATTACTTGCGCAGTATGGATTGTTCATGGCGATAAAGACAGTTTTGTACCAGTTGGCAATGTTGCTTACGCTACTAAAAAACTAGTAAACGCAAAGTTTGTAAAAACAACCATTTTGCACAATGCCCCGCACTTTATTCCTTGGGCACCTTGGTATAAGAATGTAAAAAAGATATTGTTGAGCATTGGTGTAAACTAATGTGAACACATCGCAAGAAAGTTAACTTTTTATAGCCAACCATACATTCCATTAACCACTAATCTCATAAATTTTAAAAATTGCAAAAAAATAACGCATGAATTAAAAAAAATCAAAAAAAACATGTACTTTTAACCGTATAAAATACACCTTCAAGCGTTTAAGTTAATGAAAATTAGAATCTTACTACTATTAATTGGTTTAATTACCTTACATGGCATTGCATTTGGTCAAAATACCTGCCCACCAAACATTGATTTTGAGAATGGCGATTTCGCCAATTGGGAGTGTTTTACAGGCACTACAAGTGTTGGTGGAACTAAAAATATTATTAGTTTAACCCCATCTGCACCTGTAGCTGGTAGGCATGAAATCATATCATCACCTACCAATAAAGACAAGTATGGCGGTTTTCCAGAGCTTTGCCCTTATGGCGGCAAATATTCAGTTAAATTAGGGAACGATGCTAGTGGTTCTCTAGCAGAAGGAATATCATACACTTTTACAGTACCTGCTAATATAGATACCTTTACATTCACGTATTTCTATGCTGTGGTTTTTGAAAATCCTGGGCATTTTATTTATGAGCAACCTCGCTTTTTTGTATCAGCATACGATGTGGTAACAGGTGCGGTTATTAACTGTGCTTCATTTGATTATGTGTCTACAGGTTCCTTACCAGGCTTTAATGTTTCTAGTGTTAATTCATCTGTTTTGTATAAAGATTGGACACCTGCATCGTTACAGTTTGCTGGCCTAAATGGTAAGCAAGTAAGGCTTGAATTTAAAACAGCAGATTGCACATTAGGTGGGCATTTTGGTTACGGCTATTTAGATGTAGCTAGCGGTTGTTCTAACATTTTAGCAACAGCACCCTATTGTATAGAAACCAATTCATTATTATTAAATGCACCTTATGGTTTTCAAAGCTACACATGGTACAATAACGATTATAGTGCAATAGTAGGTAATACACAATCTATTACCATTAGCCCGGCACCATCTAACTCTTCTTTGTTTCATGTAGATGCCATACCATATACTGGCTATGGTTGTAGAGATACATTTAATGCTGTAGTAAAGCCTTTAACAGTGCCAGATACCCCATTTGCAAAAGATGAATACAAATACTGTTTGAATGATATTGCAACACCACTAACCGCAACAGGCGTAAATGGCAATGAAATTTTGTGGTACACAAGCGCAACAGGTGGTACACCAAGTATCAAATCTATTACACCAATAACAACAACAGCGGGTACATTTACCTATTATGTTACTCAAAAAGTATTATTTGGGTGTGAAAGTTTCAGGAAAAAAATTACAGTAACCATATTACCTACACCAAGTGTAACTTATACTGTAAATAAACTGAGGCAATGCCAAAATAATAATGAATTTATTTTTACAAGTACAGTGGGTAGTAAATACAAATCAGAGCATTTATGGGATTTTGGCGATGGTAATACCTTAGTTACATCTGCCGATACTATTGTAAAGCACATTTACTCAATTTCAGGCACTTTAAAGGTGAACTTAAAAGTAACAAATGATAGCACCTGTATTGCTGAAAAAGCAACCACTATTACGCTTGTACCAAAACCAATTGTAAACTTTACATATCCACCAATCATTTGCCAAAACCAAACACTACTAACCTTAACAGATAATTCAACCGTAGCAAATAACATTGCAGTAATTAATAAATGGTGGTGGAATATTGATGGACTTATTGTACCAACGCAAACACCCACACCCTTTATCCCAGCCAATGGTGGTATTATAAATGCAACGCTTGTAGTAACCACACAAGAAGGTTGTACTTCAGATACAATGACTGCGTTAATAGATATTAGACATCAACCTGTGGCTGCTTACAACTATGGCACCATAATACCTTTATGTGAAAATGAAACCATCAAATTCACCAATGCATCTACCATACCAAATGGTGGACCAACAGAATTGCAAGTAAAATGGTACTGGAATTTCGATAACATCACTTATTTATCAATACAACATCCAGCACTTAATTTAACAGCAGGTACACATAGTGGCAAGCTAATTACAGAAAGCAACTATGGCTGTAAAAGCAAAGAAATTGATAGCATTTTTATTGTGAATCCAAAACCACATATCGTACTTGACATTAACGATTCTTGTGTGTACAGATACATTAACTATAAAGCAGTAGACTTAACAGGCAATGTGGCTGATTGGTTTTGGGATTTTGGTAATGGTTTTTTTAATGGTGATAAATTATTTTCAAAAATTTATTATCAAGCAGGCAATCACCCGCTAAGATTATTGGGCAGAAGTAAATATGGCTGTAAGGATACCATTGTAAGACCATTTCAGATTTACGAAAACAAAGCTTCTGCTGGTAGAGATACCATTGCGGCCAAAGGCGAGCCTGTACACTTAAACGCACACGGCGTGCCAGGGCAAATTTATGTATGGTCGCCACCTACAGGTTTAGATAGTACCAACATAGAAACACCAACCGCAACGCTAGATGTAGAACAGTTATATAGATTATACTCAGTTACAAAAGAAGGCTGCGATAACAATACTAAAATTTTAATTAAGCGCTACAAAGGCCCAGACTTGTATATTGCTTCGGGCTTTACACCCAATAAAGATGGCTTGAATGATGTACTAAAAGTGTTTCCAGTTGGCTTTAAAACCTTTCACTATTTTGCTGTGTATAATAGATGGGGCGAACTTTTGTTCTATACCAATGACCATACAAAAGGATGGGATGGTACCTATAAAGGCAAACTTGCAGAATCTGGTGTGTATGTGGTTTATGCAGAAGCCCTTGACTATAAAAACCAACTAATGACCAAACGAGATACTGTTACTTTATTACGATAATAATTGTTGGTAAAAGGCTTTGCTAGCATTTGCAACAAAATCAATTTGGGCTGTAGATAACCTGAGATAAAGAGGTAACTCGGCCTTGGTTTGTGTGTTCCAAAAACCATTCAAACCACAGTTATAATGTGTTGCAAGAACCCAAAATCATTCTCGCCAGTATAATAAAACTATGCTAACCAAGAGCCTGCCCCGATTTTCGGAGAAGCATCTGCCCTAACAGCGGTACAAAAGCCTAGTAGTTCCTTCCTTCGTAAGGATGACATTCACACCTCGCAATAACGGTTAGATCCTTGCTTCGTAAGGATGACATTCATTAATCGGGATGGTATTTTTTGTATCATTATTTTAAATTAGTTTTGTTACAAACAGTTTTATTATGCTTACTACTATTAAAGGCATTTACAGCAATGGGCAAATTACCCTTACCGAACCTGCACCTATTACTACTACCGATACCGAAGTGCTGGTAACTTTTACCGAAAATATTCCAGTTGCTACTATACCACTCAAACCACGCAAGGCGGGCTTTGGCAAGGGTTCTCTTTTGTATATGGCCCCAGATTTTGACGAACCGCTTGATGACCTTAAAGACTATATGTAATAGATATACTATTGGATACCCACGCCCTCATTTGGTACATAGAAGCCGATAATGCTTTATCTACTAAGACATTATTGCTAATTGACGAGCCTAACAACAATGTTTTTGTTAGCATTGCATCTTTTTATGAAATAGCCATCAAATTGAAAATTGATAAACTAAAACTGAAACAATCACTAAATGAATATTTTAAGGATGCGGTTAGTCATAATATCTCTGTACTGCCCATTTCAGAAACACACTTAGCAACTTACAACGATGTCCCACTATACGCCTACCACAAAGACCCTTTTGATAGACTGCTAATAGCTACTGCTATGGTAGAAAAATTGACCATCGTTACCGCCGATAAAAAATTTAATCTTTATAAAAAATTCGTTAACATCGTGTGGTAGTTTGTCATGCTAACCAAGAGCCCGCCCCGATTTTCGGAGAAGCATCTGCCCAAACAGCGGTACAAAAGCCAAGTAGTTCCTTCCTTCGTAAGGATGACATTCATTAATCGGGATGGCATTTTTTGTATCATTATTTTAAATTAGTTTTGTTACAAACAGTTTTATTATGCTTACTACTATTAAAGGCATTTACAGCAATGGGCAAATTACCCTTACCGAACCTGCACCTATTACTACTACCGATACCGAAGTGCTGGTAACTTTTACCGAAAACATTCCAGTTGCTACTATACCACTCAAACCACGCAAGGCGGGCTTTGGCAAGGGTACATTTACCTATATGGCTTCAGATTTTAACGAACCACTTGATGACCTTAAAGACTATATGTAATGAACTTACTACTAGATACACACGCTTTAATATGGCTAACAGAAAATAATGTTTCCATAGCATCTACAACTTTGTTGGCTATTACTAACCCTAACAATCGTGTTTATATCAGTAGTGCATCATTTTACGAAATAGCTATTAAAATAAATATTGGAAAATTGCAAATGGAAAAATCATTTGATCAACTTTACCAACAAACTATTAATAACCAAATTGACATATTACCTATTTCAAAAAACTACTTGGATGCTTATATAACACTCCCACAATTTGCCTACCACAAAGACCCTTTTGATAGACTGCTAATAGCTACTGCTATGGTAGAAAAATTGACCATCGTTACCGCCGATAAAAAATTTAATCTTTATAAAAAATTCGTTAACATCGTGTGGTAGTTTGTCATGCTAACCAAGAGCCTGCCCCGATTTTCGGGGAAGCATCTGCCCTAACAGCGGTACAAAAGCCAAGTAGTTTGGTTAATTAAAGGGTTGTATTTTTCTATGACATCTCGCCTAGCCAACCTTATTTTTTTAATTCAATTTCAGCAGCAGCAATACTATCTGCTTTTGCTTGCACCTTGTAAATGGCTGCATCTATAATAGCCTCAGTTACAGGTAGCCCTGTTCATTTGGTGCTGTTGGCGTTAATGCCTTTTTAAGATTTTTTAGCTAGTTAATAAAATGTTTATTAAAAAAATCAACGCATTGCTAGGCATATTACGCATACATAGTTAAGATAAATGGACTAACTCGTGTAGAATTTCTTTATACAATCTGCAACAAAATCAATTTGGGCTGTAGTTAACTCGGGGTAAATAGGTAACGATAAAATTTGATACTGGTAAGTACTACTAACAGGTATATCTGTTGCTTGGTAATGTAAATATTGATAAGCCGGCAATAATGGTAAAGGGGTTGGATAGTGAATAGCTGTTTCAATACCCATTTCTTTTAAAAAAGCAGCAAGTGCCTCTCTTTGCACGCAACGAATAACGTAGAGATGAAACGTGTGTTTAGTATTTGCTCTCACTATTGGCAATACAATTTGCTTAATGCCAGAAAGTACTTTTGAATAGTAAGCCGCCATGTTAATTCGTTGCGCTGTCCATTGATGTAAGTAAGGTAATTTAGCCAATAAAATAGCCGCTTGCAAGCCATCCATTCTTGAGTTAATACCTTCTATTTGATGTTGATGTTTTACCAATGCCCCATGCCTTGCATACATTCTACACTTTTCGGCAAGTGCATCATCATTGGTGAGTACACAACCTGCATCGCCATAAGCACCCAAATTTTTTCCTGGATAAAAACTAAAGGCAGCGGCTATACCAAAAGTACCTGCTAGTTGCCCACCATATTCTGACAAATGCGACTGCGCACAATCTTCAATAACGTATAAATGATGCTTAGTAGCTAGGGCTGTAATGGCTGCCATCTGGCACATTTGCCCATGCAAATGCACAGGCAAAATGGCTTTTGTTTTTGCCGTAATTTTTGCTTGTATTAAGTTCTCATTTATGGAATAATAATTGGCCTCGCAATCAATAAAAACAGGTGTAGCACCTGTTTGAGAAATGGTTTCACTGCTACTTATCCAACTATTAGCCACAGTAATCACTTCATCGCCATAACCAATGCCTAGCATTTTCATAATAATGTACAAGGCATCGGTACCATTTGCGCAGCTAATACAATGCTTTGCGCCATGCAGCCTTGCAAAAGCTTGCTCAAATTGCTGTACATATTTGCCACCTATAAATGCAGTTTCTGTAATTACAGATGCAATTGCTTTATCTACATCATGCTGAATAGATTGGTACTGTGCTTTTAAATCTACAAAAGGGATGTGCATATAGTTAGTAATTAATAATTAGTAATTAATAATTAATAATTGATAATTGATAATTGATAATTAATTAATTGTAATTGATAGTTAATAATTGATAGTTGAATATTGATTCTTGAATATTGATTATTGATTATTGAATATTGAATATTGATTCTTGAATATTGATTATTGATTATTAATTATTGATTATTGATTATTGAATATTAATTATTGAATATTGATAGTTTAATACTGAAAATCAATTACTAATTATTAATTATTAATTATTAATTATTAATTATTAATTATTAATTATTAATTATTAATTA
>JASGCX010000032.1:24410-40078 GCA_030053925.1 Flavobacterium sp. | reverse complement strand
GCATTTAGTGTGCCATTGTTGGTAATACTACCTGCTACTTGTAAGTTGCCTGTAACGGTGGCTGTTGCACCGCTATTAATAGTAAGCGTATCTAAACTTGTAGTACCAGTACCGCTAGTAATAAACTGACCCGCTGCATTTACTACTAAATTACCTGTACCAAGGTTTATAGTACCTGTATTGGTAACAGTATGATTTGGCTGTACCACAAAATCATCGCCGCTGTTAAAACTTGTGGCAGGGCTACCTGCATTAGTTGTACTACTGTTCCAATTGGCTAGGTTGCTTGCTTCTACACCAGTTGCAACACTGTAAAAATTATCTTTATTGTACGTTTGCCCAAATAACTGTGGTGAAGAATATACCACATTCAAATTACTGCCATCTAACACCATAGAATTGTGGGCAGCCGCACCTACCGAAACACCTGCACTGCCTACTACTGACCAACCAGAGCTACTCACATTCCATTTTTGTACAGTTAGCTTGTTACCATTGCCACCATCTTGATACGCCACATACAAATTACCACTCGCATCTACCACCATAGAATTGTAAGCAACCACACCTGCCGAAATACCAACACTGCCTAGCACTGACCAACTAGCAGCACCCTCAGTCCATTTGCGTACGGTTAGTTTATTACCGTTGGGACCATCTTGATACGCCACATACAAATTACCAGTAGCATCTCTCACCATAGAAATGTACCTAGCCGTATCTGAAATACCAGCGTTATAAGCGCAGCCCACATAGCCCCAAGAACCAACAAGCGAATCGTATTTTTGAACGAATAATTGATACTTAAAACCGCCAAAAGGATGCGAATCTAGATACGCCAGATACAAATTACCACTTCCATCTACTACCATAGAATTGAAACGACCACTTGTATTAGAAATACCATAGATGGTGTAGCCCAAATATGACCAAGTATTGGTACCCTTAGTCCATTTTTGAACTTGTAAATAAAATTCATCGTTAGAACCAGGACTCAAATCCTTAGCAAGCACAGAATCGGCATACGCCACGTACAAATTGCCATATCCATCTATCACCATAGAATTGTAAGCAGCCCTACCTTTGGAAATACCTGTACGCAGTGTATCCCAAGTGCTGCTACTAGCAGTATATTTTTGAATGGCTAATTTACCTGCCTTGCTACCATCGGCATACGCCACGTACAAATTGCCATCTCCATCTATCACCATAGAATTGTAAATAGCCGTATCTGCCGAAATACCACGGCCCAGCAATGCCCAAGTATTGCTAGCTTTTGTCCATTTTTGAACGCTTAATTTATTGCCATTGCCACCATCGGTGTAGGCTACATACATATTACCACTGCCATCTTTTACCATAGCATTGTAAGTAGTGCCACCTGCCGAAATACCACTACTGCCCACCGATGCCCAAGAAGGCGTAGCAGTATATTTTTGAAGGGTTAATTTGTTGTTGTCACCAGCAGCATACGCCACATACAAATTACCAGTAGCATCTAATACCATCGATTGGTAAGCAGCCGTACTATCGGTAATACCAGCAGTGCCGCCCATTAATGACCAAGCAGTGCCATTCCATTTTTGTACGGTTAGCTTGTTGCCATTACCACCATCTTGATACGCCACATACAAATTACCACTCGCATCTACCACCATAGAATTAAAAGTAGCCGCACCTGCCGAAAAACCAGCAGTGCCTAGCACTGACCAACTAGTGCCACTATATTTTTGCACAGTTAGCTTACCACTCTTGTTTTCATCTCTATACGCCACATACAAATTATCACTAGCATCTCGCACCATAGAATTGTATAAAGCCCCACCTGCCGAAATACCCGTGGCAACAGTGGTGGCCACATAGGCCCAAGTACCAGCAAGCGAATCGTATTTTTGAACGTATAATCTAGGTGCGTAGCTGGTGGTTAAATCTTGATACGCCACATACAAATTACTACTACCATCTATCACCATAGAAATGTGAAAAACAAGTAAATTCGAAATGCCAGCAGCAGCACCCACAGGTGCCCAAGTAGTGCCATTCCATTTTTGAATAACTAATTTGTTATTCACACTTTCTTTATACGCCACATACAAATTAGTACCATAAGCATCTATCACCATAGAAGTGTAAGCCGCTGCAGTTGTGGTAAAACCAGTACTGCCTACAGAAGCCCAAGTGCTGGTACTAGCAGTAAATTTTTGAACGGTTAATTTATTAGCCTTGTTACCATCGGCATATGCCACATACAAATTACTATTAGCATCTATCACCATCGATTGGTAATAAGCTGTACCTGCCGAAATACCAGTGCTCACCACTGACCAAGTATTGCTAGCTTTAGTCCATTTTTTCACGGCTAATTTATCGCCGTTTGCAGCATCGGTGTATGCCACATACAAATTACCACTAGTATCTTTTACCGTTGAAATTCTAGCAGTCCCATCAGCCGAAACATCGGCACTACCCAACGATGATGACCAACCCACAGGAGTATATTTTTGCACGGCAAGTTTGCCGCTGTTGTTACCATCGGCATATGCCACAAACAAATTACCAGTAGCACCTATTACCATTGTTTCGCCAGAAGCCGCACCTGCGGTAATACCAGTACTGCTGCCTACATAAGACCAAGCAGTACCATCCCATTTTTGTACAGATAATTTACCACTGTTGGCAACATCTCTAAACGCCACATACAAATTACCACTCGTATCTCTCACCATCGATTCATAATAAGCCGCACCTGCCGAAATACCAGCACTGCCACCCACATACGACCAAGTACCAGAAGTAGGCACTTTTACCACAGATAATTTTTTGCTAGTGCCGTTGTCTGAACACGCCACATAGGCATTGCCACTACCATCTACCACAATGGAATTGTAACTAGGGTCACCTACCCTAATACTCGAACCCATCAATGCCCAAGTTTCGCTACTCGCAGTCCATTTTATAACGTTTAATACAAAGTCATCCCCATTATTGTAAGCCACATACAAATTACCACTAGCATCTATTGCCATCGAAATCTTGTAAACCGGTACACTACCCGTAACAGCCGAAACGCCTACATATTCCCAAGTAGTGCCACTTGCAGTAAATTTTTTAACGCTCAAAAACTCGCCGTTAGTAGGAGTTTCTTTATACGCTAGATACACATTACCACTAGCATCTATCACCATAGAATTACTATAACACGCACCTGACGAAACACTAGTGCTGCCCACCATTGCCCAAGTAGTGCCACTTGCAGTAAATTTTTGAACAAATAATTTATCGCTATTGCCACGGTCGGTGTACGCCACATACAAATTAGCACTAGCATCTATCACCATAGAAATGTAAAAAACCTCACCTGTAGAAATACCAGCCGTACCCACCACAGACCAAGTATTGGTACTAGCAGTAAGTTTACTAACGGTTAGTTTTTTACTGTTGGCAGCATCCTTATAAGCCACGTACAAATTACCACTCGCATCTCTCACCATCGAATTGTAACTATCAGGTGTTCCAGATGGGTTAGGGAATTCTACCGATGACAGAGATGCCTGAGAAAACTCCTTTGTATCGCCAAGGGTTTTCCAAGATTGTGCCTTTAGCGTAGGACCAAAAAAGACTGTAAGGCTAGCTATAAATAGCCATTTTGTAAAAGTTTTCATGTTTGTATTATTTTGTTTTTGAAAGAAAGACAGTTTAATTGAAAAAGAAGTTTTGTTTATTCCATCAATTGCTTGCCGCATAATGGTGTTACATAACGTAGGAGGTGCCATTTTGGTTTGCTGTTTTGGTTAAAAAATTTTGTTTGTTTTGGTTGCAGGATATTACTGGTGCAAGTTATGGTATATAATATAGTAGCTGTGGATTTTTTTGTGTGTGGGGGGATAAGGGTTGATTGCCCGCAGATAGGGAATATGGCCCGCAGAAAAGGAATATGGCCCGCAGATAACGCAGATAGGGCTGATTGTCATGCAGATAGCGAAGAAAGGAATATGGCCCGCAGATAGCGCATTTTATGGCCCGCAGAAAAGGAATATGGCCCGCAGATAACGCAGATGGGGCTGATTGTCATGCTGAGGTTTCCCCGAAATCGGGGCAGGCTCTTTGTCATGCTGAGGAAGAGCCTGCCCCGATTTTTTCGGGGAAGCATCTGCCCGATTTTCGGGGAAGGGTTGATTGTCATGCTGACGAAGGAAGCATCTGCCCGATTTTTTGGGCAGGCTCTTTGTCAGCATGACAAAAACGGGTACAGCAACACAGAATATTTACTGTGTAGTTGAGATTAATGGCAAACTATTTTACAAACCAATTAATAGGTTGTTAGTTTTGCTATTGAAAGCTGATAAAAACAATTATACACCGTGGCATTTTTAACGCACATCAAAACCAAATACTCGATATGGCTTGTTTTAGTGGTAATTACTGCCTCATCGGTATTTATTACCTCACGTTACTTTAAGCAAGGCTATTTTCAAGACTTACGTACAAGAATAACTGGCACAAGATTACTTGATGCGCATAAGTCGGCCTATTTTTATAAATGGCAGCTAGGTGATGATATTAGGCTACTCAATTTTACAGAAAGGCAAACCGAAATTGTAAATGGTAATACGGTAACACCTATTGTACTTTTATTCACCAATTATTTACATAGGCTTGCTTATTGGCAAATTGTAGTTATTTGGTATGCACTTGGCTATCTTTCGTTGTTAAGCATACTATTACTAATAGCCCAAAAAATAGCATCGCATCAATACACCAAACATCAATTTTTATTTGCAATAGCATGCTTATTTCCATTTATAGTAGGCTGGCGATTTCATTGTAGCAGCGGACAGATATATATTCACTATACCTTGTTAGCTGTGGCATCTTTATACGCATACACAAAAAATAAAAAAATACTTGCTGCCATACTAGCTGGTATTGTAACGGCTGCAAGGTTGCCATACATAATTGTATTTGTACCTCTATTTCTATTTAAGAAAAACAACAAAATGGTTGTACCATACTTGGCAATAATTATAGTTTTATGCACCGTTACTAGCCTTACTTATGGCACTCAGGTATGGATTGATTATTTTAAAGCTATGCCATTTTATGGGTTTGAAAACATGGGTACAATACCCAACATAAGAAACGCTTTTACCATTAATTTACCAAGCTACCTAGAAGGGATGCCTACCTTTAAAACACCTGAGCTAGTGGCTTATGAAAGGTTAGATACAGCAGATATATTTTCTGTACAAAAACTCTTAATTCTACTGCATTTACCTAGCAGTGCAGCGGTATTGTACACCATGTATGTATTTGTTATGGGCTTGGTTTTTTTGTTTATCAACAAATGGCATACTAGGTTTTATCAGCAGCAAAAACTGTTTATTCTGTTTGCAATGTTGTTACTATTGCTGCTAGAATATTTTTTGCCAGCACGTAGGTACAACTACAATTTTGTGCAGTTTTTGGTTATTATTAGCGTTATTGTGTTTTTTGATATTGGTATGTCGCAATTAGCTAAGTGGTTATTAGCAATTGGCATACTGTTAAATATTTTTAGGGTTAGTTGGATACCCGAATCTTATTCACTAGGCGAAGTGCTTTGTATTGGGGCTGTTATGCTTACAATCATTCAGTCTCGCAAGTATGAAGGTTCTACAACCAATGCGTTCAATGTTGTGGGTGGTTTTGTTAATAAGCTATTAGCATTGTTACCTTAAAACATAGCGTGTGGTTGTTTTTGGTTGATTGAAACTTGGTTGTAACGGTAAAAATTCTTCACAAAACTATTGCAGGTATAGCTGCCATACACGGTTACACAAACTAGTTTGAGTTTCTTTTTTGTTAATAATGCCAACTAAACTAGTAGACAATATTTCAGTTGGTTAATGCTTTACATTCAAATACTTTTGCCAAATGAGTACAGATACATTAGCAGCACCAAGCCTTACAGCCAAAGATTTTGCAACGGATCAAGAAGTGCGTTGGTGCCCTGGCTGCGGCGACTATTCTATACTAGCGCAAGTGCAAAAAGTGATGCCAAGTATTGGGGTTCCAAAAGAGAATATTGTTATTATAAGTGGCATTGGTTGTAGCAGTCGCTTTCCATACTATATGAATACATTTGGAATGCACTCAATTCATGGGCGTGCAACTGCCGTAGCTAGTGGGCTTAAAGCAACTAGACCAGAATTAAGTGTATGGATAGTTACAGGCGATGGCGATGGCTTAAGCATAGGTGGCAACCACACTATTCATTTGCTTCGCAGAAATTTTGATGTGAACATTTTATTGTTTAACAACCAGATATACGGTTTAACCAAAGGGCAATATTCGCCTACTTCGGAAGAAAATAAGATTACGAAAAGTACACCAATAGGTAGTATAGACCATCCATTTAACCCTATGGCATTGGCAATGGGTGCAGATGCAACCTTTATTGCACGTAGTATGGACCGAGACCCTAAGCACTTACAAGCAATGCTTACAAGAAGCCACCAACATAAGGGCGCATCTTTTTTAGAAATATACCAAAACTGCAACATTTTTAACGATGGTGCATTTGAAATATTTACTGAAAAAAGTTCTAAATTAAATGAAGCTATTTTTTTAGAACATGCACAGCCATTGGTATTTGGTGCTGCAAAAAATAAAGGTATAAAGCTAGATGGGCTGCGCCCAGTGGTAGTAGACCTAGAAGAAGGTGCAAGCACAAATGACCTTTGGATACATGACGAGAACGATTTTTATAAAGCACAAATATTGGTACGTATGTTTAACGACCCAAGAGTAGAAGGGCATTTTCCAAGACCCTTTGGTGTATTTTATGCTACCGAACGAGCTTGCTACGAAGATGTAATGCGCCAACAAATAGATGCATCGATAGCCACCAAAGGCAAGGGCAATTTAGATGCTTTGTTACGTGGTAAAGAAGTGTGGGAGATTGTGTAAAAAAAGTGAATACAATTACAATTCAAATAAAAAAGCGGCTATCGTTAGAAAGATAGTCGCTTTTCTTTTTTACACAAATCAAATACTATGCAACGGTGTTGTGCAAAATTTACTAAAAAAAGAGGCTGCTGTTAAGCGGCCTCTGTAAACAATAGCAATTTTTACAAAAAGAAGGGATTAATTTTTACAAACCAGACTTTAAAGCGTTTAACACAGCTTCGTAAGCTTTCTTTTTAATGCCAGATGGGTTATAAATAAGTGGGTAATCAGCACCGTTACTGTATCGCCAGCTTTGGTTGTCTAAAACGCCCCAAATTGTAACACCATACCTCTGCGCTTTTGGAACATTGCGCATGTAAGACAGTACAGCATAGTTATACATATCTGCTTGGGCTGTTTCTAAAGCATCTGTAAAAGACAACGTAGTAGCATTTGAAGTATTAACGCCAATATCTAATTCTGATAGATGCACTAATAGTCCAGTAGCGGCAAGTTTTTTAAAGTGGGCATCAATTAAATCTTTGTTATTATTAATATTTATATGCATTTGGGTACCTATACCATCAACTTTTGCACCACGTGCTTTTATTTCAGCAACATAAGAAATTAGTGAATCTAATTTAGCTGTTGAAGACTCTAAGCCATAATCATTAATAAACAATTTTGCTGTAGGATCTGCTTGTTCAGCATATTTGAATGCATTTACACCAAAATCACGACCTAAATATTCTGTCCAAACAAATACATCATTATTTGTAGCGTTGGCAGTATTTCTATTAGATCTTAAAGAGCCGGCAGGCCCATCGGCGAACATTTCATTAATTACGTCCCAACCACGCACCTTGCCTTTATAACGGGTAGCAATTTGAGTAATGTTGTGGCGAAGTACACTATCTACCTTCGAGTAGTTTACTGCTGGGTACGATGCAGGTGAGATGGCATTTACAGCAACATCATCTACAAAATAAGTATTGCTGTTACGTCCTATATCGAATGTAATACGAGTGTCAGTTGCAGTAGCAGTAATTACCCAAATTACTTGTTGCCATGCAGTACCAATGGTTTGATCGGCTTGGTAAAGGGCAGCGGGCGAAGTTGACAATCTAACAGAGCCATTAGCCGTTGCTGCTTTTATCCAGAAACTTACTTGATATTGCTTACCAATAACAAGGGTAACCGGGTCGCAAGCAATTTGTACTCGCCACTGCTCGCTACCGTATGCTGTTGGGTTTACAACTTTCATAGAACGAGTACCCGAACGTACTTCTGATGCACCCGAACCCACCGTAATAGTAGCCGAACCGATTGGATTACCAGAGTTTAAAACACTAAAATTAGTAAAAGATGTAGCATTACCGTTTTCAAAACCAGGGTTAAGAATTAAATTAAGACCACTAATGCTGCTGGGAATTTCTGGTTCTAGGATGCTTCTGTATAAGCCACCTTGTGTTTGTGCATGCCAAGCTAAAACGTGTCCATGAACTTGAATATTATCGGTTTGCGCTGCGGCAACCATAGCATCTGCCGTAACATAGTTAAATACACCAGAGCCGTTGATTAAAGCATTGTTTTTCATCTCGTTTTCAAAGGTGATGCCATTGAAATCTCGCCTTATTATTTCGGCGGATAGTGCGTTACTCGTAAATGCGCCGTTACTTGCTGCTATGGCAATAGGAAATGTTGCTACTGATTTAAAAGGCACACTAGTAGGAGTTGGTATTGGGGTAGGGGGTGTTGGAGTAATCAAACCTGAGTCATAAGAATCCTTTTTACAAGCCGTAAAAGTTACTACCGAAAGAAAAAAAAGTACCCTAATTTTTTTCATATCAAAATCGTTGTTTGTACAAACATAATTTGTAAGTATTCATTTTGCAAATTTTTTTGCAACCGATTGCAGTTTTGCCAAATTTTTGTTACAATTTTTTCTACACAATCAATGCTCTGTTCACCTAAACTTCACGAGTTTTGATATTTGCCAATAACTTAAACCTTTAACAACCCTCTAAACCCTCTTGCAGCATAATACGATTCGGCACCATTGTGGTAAATAAATACTTGACCATAGCGATAATCGCCAAAAATAGCCCCACCAAGTTGCCTAATTGAAATAGGTGTTAATAGCCAACTAGAAGTTTTGGTATCAACCTTTTCTAGTTGTTGCAGTTGCTTGTATTCTGTTTCTGAAAGCAGAGTAATACCCATTTCATTTGCCAAAGCAAGTGCACTATGTTTAGGTTTATTTTCTTTGCGGGCTTCTAGTGCTTGCTCATCGTAACACAAGCTACGACGGCCTTTTGGGCTTTCGGCTGCACAATCGCAAAAAAGAAAGTCATTAGTAGTTGCATCGTAGCCAATAACATCTGGCTCACCATGGGTTAGTTCCATTTGCAATAATGGCTCCAATTTTTGTTGGTTTGCTTCTAGCTTTAACTGTACATCTTTCCACGCAATATTTACATGTCGGTATTTGTGTTGCTCGAACCTAGTTTTTAATGTGGCTAAAAGTGCCAACTGTTGCACTTGCGATGATAATGCTTTAACCATTGCCGAATGATTTGATTAGAACATTTCAAATATAGTCTCAAAGATTGATGAAAATAATTGTAACAAAAGAAAGCAACAATAAAATGCGTGTTCTTATTTTACAAAAAACAATTGGTGTAAATGGTAAAAACTAGTGACTTGTAAATGCGTAATTTGCCCCAACTAATTTATCGCTATGCTTAAACAAACCTTACCATTTCTGCTGCTATTGTTATTAGTTTTGGGTTGTTCAAAATTGCCTTACCGTAGACCATCAACCATCACCCATGCCCCATCACCCATGAACCATCACCCATGACCCATGACCCATCACCCATGACCCATCACCCATGACCCATCACCCATGACCCATCAACCATGACCCATCACCCATGAACCATGAACCATCAACTATGAACCATCACCCATCACCCATCAACTAAATATGGATTTATCATACATCATAAACGAATATGCCGAGGGCAGAGATAGCTATTTTAATGCCGTAGCACCGCCTATTATTCAAACCTCAAACTTTGCTTTTAAAACAGTAGATGCGCTGCGCAAAAGCTTTGAAAATGAATACAGCACTTACTTGTATAGCCGTGGCTTAAACCCTACTGTTGATATGCTACGCAAAAAACTTGCAGCACTTGATGGCGCAGAAGATTGCTTAGTTTTTAACAGCGGTGCGGCTGCCATATTTGCATCGGTATTTGCCAATGTAAAAAGTGGTAGCCATATTGTTTCGGTAAAAAACCCGTACACCTGGGCTAAAAAATTATTTGAAGTAATACTGCCAAAATTTGGTGTAACACATAGCTATGTAGATGGCATTAATACAGAAAATTTTGCCAACGCTATTACGCCCAACACAGCCATCATTTACCTTGAAAGCCCAAATAGTTTTACCTACGAACTTCAAGATTTACAAGCCATAGCAACGCTTGCAAAGCAACATAACATTGTAACTATTATAGACAATAGCTATTGCACACCCATTTACCAAAAGCCCATTGCGTTGGGTATAGATTTGGCCCTACAATCTGCCACCAAATATATAAGTGGCCATAGCGATGTAGTGGCAGGTGTACTAAGCGGTAGCAAAGCTATGATAGAACAAATTTTTAATAGCGAATACAATACGGTTGGCAGTGGTATTCAGCCATTTAATGCGTGGTTGCTACTAAGAGGTTTACGTACACTACCAATGCGTTTAGAGCGCATTAGCAACACTACAAAAACTGTTATCGCTTATTTACAACAACACCCTTTGGTAGAAGAAGTATTATTTCCCTTATCGCCTAGTTTTGTGCAATACCAGCTTGCTAAACAACAAATGACGGGCGCTTGCGGGCTGCTAACATTTGCCATAAAAGCAACCACTGTGCAACAGATAGAAACCTTTTGCAACAGCTTACAACATATACTAATGGCTGTAAGTTGGGGTGGCTACGAGAGTTTGATAATACCTAAATGTGCAGGGCTGCCACAAGCAAGTTTTAATGCAAAAGATAAAAGCCACAGAATGTTGCGCTTATACGTGGGCTTAGAAGATGCAGATTATATTGTTAAAGATTTGGAGCAAGCATTTAAAGCCATTGCCACATAAACACAGTAAGTTGTAGCAGTATTTTGCTACAAAATGCTTGTAAAAACAATGCTTTTGTATGTGGCTATATGCCAATGTGGTGTGCAATAAAAAACAACTTTTGCCAAATCAAAGCCTTTCCGTTATTTTGTTATATTATGAAACTCGCATTTACACTTATTGCACTGGCATTTGTAGTACAACTAACCGCTCAAACCACCAACGAAAAATGGGATTTGCGCAAGTGTGTTGACTATGCCATGAAGAACAACATTTCTGTAAAACAAGCAGATGTACAAGCTAGAATTAGTGCCTTAGAACTAAAGCAAACGCAGTTAAATAGGTACCCCTCGGCTTCGTTTAGTACAAGCATAGGGCCGCAGTTTGGGCGCTCTATTGACCCCACAACCAACGTGTACACCAACACCGAACTGCTATCGCAGAATTTTGGCCTGCAAGGTGGTGTACAAATATTTAGCTGGGGCAGAATTAAAAACAATATTGCCGCACAAGCATTTACTGCCAAAGCCGCACTTGTAGATGTTGAAAAAGCTGCTAATGACGTGGCTTTAAGCGTGGCCACTTACTATTTGCAAGTATTGGCTTCAAAAGAGCAAGTAAATATTGTAGCTATACAAATTCAACAAACAAAGTTGCAGTTAGATGTTACCCGAAAAAAAGTAATTGCAGGATCGTTACCTGAATTGAATGAACTAGAACTAGACGCAAAATTGGCAACAGATAGTAGCAACTATATTGCTGCACAATCTAGCTTTCAGCAAAATGTATTACAGCTAAAAGCCTTACTAAATATAGATGCGACCTCGCCATTTGAAGTAGAAATACCTGCCGTAGATAAAATACCTTTAGAACCATTAGCAGAATTGCAACCTGAAAATGTTTTTTTATTGGCACTTAATAATCAGCCTATACAAAAATCTAACGCCTTAAAAATAAAGAGTGCCGAGAAATCAATTTTAGTTGCTAAAGCCGCACTATATCCAACAATATCTGCCAACTATTCTTTAGGTAGTACTTACAATAATAAAGCAGTAAACATTTTAAACGGAACTAAAATTCAGTATTTCGATCAGGTAAGCCAAAACTTTAGACAAAGCATAGGCTTAGGCATATCGGTACCCATTTTTAACAGCGGTTCTGGTAATGGTTCCAATAGAATTAGCTACGAGCAATCGAAACTAAACCTAAAAAATTTACAAGTTACCGAAGAACAAGCCAATCAAAAACTTAAGCAAGACATTTACACCGCCTACACCAATGTTATTAATGCTTTGCAAAAATTTAACGCTGGCAAAAGACAAGTAGAAAGCAATCAAAAAGCACTAGATTTTGCCACTAAGCGTTATGAAGTTGGCTTGCTTAGCACCATTGATTTCATTACTATTCAAAACAACCTAGCAACTGCTCAGTCTCAGCAAATCTCTAATCAATACGATTATGTTTTTAAAATGAAATTGCTAGAGTTTTTTAAAGGGAGAGGCTTGAAATTGTAGTTGTAAATAATCTTAAAAAAACAACAAAATTTAGAACAACATAAACATAAACAAAATCATTATGAATAAAACACTCCTTTGGATTATTATCGCTTTAGCAGTAGTAATTGTTACACTTGTAGGTTTAAAAATGAGCGGCGTAATTGGTAAAGAAGAAGGGATAAAAGTAGCTACCGAAAAAGCCACTTTACGCAACATTACCGAAACAGTAAATGCTAGCGG
This sequence comes from Flavobacterium sp., assembly GCA_030053925.1. Taxonomy (GTDB): domain Bacteria; phylum Bacteroidota; class Bacteroidia; order Chitinophagales; family Chitinophagaceae; genus Parasediminibacterium. The sequence goes on along the minus strand of JASGCX010000032.1, from coordinate 27,280 downwards.
TAAAGTGTACCCAGAAGTAGAAGTAAAAGTAAGTCCAGATATTAGTGGTGAAATTGTAGAACTACCTGTAAACGAAGGCGACAGCGTAAAACGAGGTCAAATTCTTGCTCGTATTTATGCTGATATTTATGCTACGCAAAGAGACCAAGTATCTGCTGGCGTGGCACAAGCAAAAGCACAATTAGGTAATTCGGCAGCAAGCCTGATAGGCCTTAAAGCTACATTAGACCAAGCTAAAACTAACTACGATAGACAAGAAAAGTTATTGAACGATAAAGTTATTTCTCGCTCAGAATTTGAAATGGCACAGCAAGCTTTTTTAAATGCCCAAGCTACTTACAATGCAGCAAAAGAAGGCTTAAAAAGTAGTGAAGCAACCATTAGAAGTAATGAAGCACAACTTGCCAAAGCCGATAAAGACATGACCCGTACTGTAATTACTGCACCTATGGATGGTGTTGTGAGTTTATTGGCTGTAAAAAAAGGCGAACGTGTAGCAGGCAATAGCTTTAACGTAGGTACCGAAATGATGCGCATTGCAGATATGCGTAGCATAGAAGTACGTGTAGATGTGGGTGAAAACGATATTCCTAAAGTAAAAATTGGCGATACAGCAACTGTACAAATAGATGCGTATTCAAGCAGAAAATTTACAGGTATTGTGTACAAAATTGCTAACCCATCCACTGCTTCTACGGCAAGCTCATCTACAGATGTTACCAACTACAAAGTGCACATTCGCTTGCTACAAAGCAGCTATAAAGACTTAATTGTTTTAGGTAAAAGTTTTCCGTTTAGACCTAACATGAGTGCTAGTGCCGATATACAAACCAAAACAAGAAAAGACGTACTATCTGTACCGCTTAACGCAGTAACTACAAGAGACTCTAAGAGCGATAGCAAAAAAGATGACAACAAAAAGAAAGATACTACAACCACTACTACTACCGAAAAAACATCTGCTGCTACCGAACTAGAAGAAGTGGTATTTGTGTTGCAAAAAGATGGTAAAGTAAAAAAGGTAAAAGTAACAACTGCCATTCAAGACCTTACCCATATTGAGATTACAAGTGGCCTAAAGAAAGACGATGAAGTAGTGATAGCACCTTACAATGTGGTAAGTAAAAGCCTAAAAGATGGCGATAAAGTAAAAGTTGTAGCAAAAGACAAGCTTTACGATGATGGTAAGAAAAAAGAATAAGTAGATGTGTAAGTAACCAACAGTTGTACTACTATTTAGCTGCGGTTGTGTTACTTGCCCACTCATTTTGTTGGCATATTGATGTTACAATAAAATAGGGCGTTCTGCGTTGTTATGGCAATGCTGCCAACTATTGCCAACGCTTAGTTAAGCAATACACCTATTATTTAAGAAGGGCGAAAGACATCTACTTTCGCCCTTTTTCTTTAGCAAAAAATCAAAGTGTTTAACAGTAGCTTTCGTATGTTTGTTTACTAAAAAAATTTTTGTGCCATGCAATTTGGAATGATAGGTAGCGGTAGTTGGGCCACAGCATTGGCTAAAATTTTAACCGATAATGGCAATACCATTAATTGGTTTATACGCAACGAAAAAAACATTGCTTACATGCACAAGCGTAGGCATAACCCTCATTATTTAGGTTCGGCATATTTTGATGTAAAGCAGCTAAACCTATCTTGTAATTTACAAGAAGTAGTTGCCCAATCGGATGCTTTGGTAATTGCAATTCCTTCTGCTTATGTAGTAGATGTGTTGGCTAGCTTACCTAAAGATGCTTTGCAAGGCAAAAAAATTATTTCGGCAATTAAAGGTTTAATGCCTTTAAACAACCAATTACTTAACGAGTATTTGTACAACAACTTTGACGTTCTTTTAAGTAATTATTTTACCGTACTTGGGCCCTGCCACGCAGAAGAAGTTGCTTCAGAAAAATTATCGTATCTCACGTTTTCAGGTAAAGACGAAGCTACCACAAACCTTATAGCCAATAATTTTAAAACAGAATACATAAACACCATTGTAAACCACGATATTATTGGTGTGCAGTATGCTGCGGTACTTAAAAACATTTACGCTTTAGGCGCAGGTATAGCACATGGCTTAGAATATGGCGACAATTTCTTGAGCGTGTACATTGCAAATGCTGCCGCAGAAATGGCCGCTTTTTGCCACAAGCTAGTGTGGGATAAAGAAAGCGAAGAAGAACAGCGCAGCATCAACTATTCTGCATCGGTGTATTTGGGCGATTTGTTAGTTACTTGCTATTCGCTTTACAGCCGCAACAGAACATTTGGCAACATGATAGGTAAAGGTTACAGTGTAAAATTTGCACAACTAGAACTAAACATGGTAGCAGAAGGTTACAACGCTAGCAAGTGTATTTATCAAGCCAACAGATTGCTTCAAGCTGAAATGCCTATTGCAACAGCTATTTACCAAATACTTTGGGAGCAACAACCTGCCGATGAAGGCTTTAAATTGATAGAGAAAATATTGTTTTAGTTGTTACCACAACATCGCAAAAGCCTTTGTGTGATGATGTGATAATGTGCTAATGTGCTGATGTGATAATGTGCTGATTTGCTGATGTGCTAATGTGCTGATTTGCTGATGTGATGATGTGCTGATTTGCTGATGTGCTAATGTGCTGATGTGATAATGTGATGATGTGATAATTTGCTGATTTGCTGATGTGCTAATGTGATGATGTGATAATGTGCTGATGTGATAATGTGCTGATGTGCTGATGTGCTGATTTGCTGATGTGCTGATGTGATAATGTGCTGATGTGCTGACGTGCTGATGTGATAATGTGCTGATGTGCTGATGTGCTAATGTGCTGATGTGATAATGTGCTGATGTGATAATGTGCTGATGTGATAATGTG